>NZ_JAYGHD010000002.1:0-81236 GCF_034932245.1 Nostoc sp. UHCC 0251 | reverse complement strand
TAAGCTGCACCCACCGCTTTTTGTGGCATGGTGCAAGGGCAAGGATAAATCGGGTATGGGGTGGGAATTTAACGAAAATACGGGATTATATCATCCGGCAAGTTAGTATTTTTATTATTTTCAAATCTTCTCAAAAGGAACCATTCAAAGCTTCATTTCCCCGTGGCATATTGACATTTTGAGCCTTAAAAAGTATTTTAAAAGCAATATCTTTGCCTGACTGCCTCAACACTTGCAGATAAGCAACAGCATCATCACGTCGGCGGAATCTTTTCACAACAATATTTTCTTGATTGGGAATATCACGGACAATACACCACGGTTTTAATTGCTCAGAATAAGTCATATTCTACCCCTTAAAAATGCTGTAAAATAACCATGCTTGCTATGTGCTTTTAAATCGCCAATATTTACCTTAAACGAGGAGGTATACTCAAAGACAGGTCAAATTGATATTGACAATTAGAATTATGCGTGCATTAGATTTATTGGACAGATATATAGCGTTCCGACTGGAATGAAATCTTGTGTACTGAGTCTGAAAACCTTGCAGGACAAAGTTTTTGTTTTAAAAACCTTTCTGTAATCAAACCGGATTGCTATATGTAGAATAGAAATGTTATTGAGATCAAGGCGAATGAGTCAGACATAGCAATTGCCAAAGTTGTTCGGGAACTTCTTCAAAATGTTCCAGTAAAAAGTCCATGAATGCCAAATGTCGTAAATCATTAGGCTGAGGATAGCGTCTAAATTTACCTTGCTTAAACCAACCTCTGACCGTAGAATCGGAGCGACAGCATATTAAGGCAATTTGTTCATAACTCACATCCCATTTGGCATAAAATTCTTCTGGTTTCATACCAAATTCCCAGTGACTGTAAAGTGAAATTAGATGAATTTCTCTTGCCCCTAAAATCCGGGGGTTAGACATTGATGCACCTCAAATATGTAAATATTGAAACTCATTTTTTACATCAGGTATTTGTCAGTCACAGAGTTTATAGACACACCAATAAACCCAATTAAGCGGGTTTTAAACTCTTGATTCACTCTAAATCTGCGTAAGCAGATATAGTTAAAATAGTTCCGTTATTTATAATGGCTAGAATACCGATTCAGGAATAGCCCAAAATAGTGGATAGGGTGCAATACGCTTGGCTTAAGCCTTTTTTCCCCCCCTGCTTCCCCTGCTCAAGAACAGCCCGCCCCAACAGATAAATGTCCTTAACTAAACGGTATTGGGATAGGGCGGGGATAGTGCTTCGGATCAAAAACGAAACGCCCTCTAACCACATTTTTGCACGAGCTATACTGTGAGGAGGGCAATTGAGTTTTTGACAAATCTTCTCAGAATAGCTTGACTGCAAATCCAACTTCAGTCGTACTTGGCAAGTTGGGATAGTTCACCAGCTATTTGATATTTTAATATCTATAACAACTGGAATAGGACTGAGAAACTTTTGGGCAGCAGCAACCATACAATTGTGTAATATATGGCTAACTTGGTCAACTTCAGTCTCTGGACATTCCAGTACAATTTCATCATGTCTTACACAGATGAGTTTTGTTCTGAATTTAGCTAAGGTCGTTGAAAGTTTTACCATAGCTAATTTGTTGATGTCGGCATTTAAACCTTGTACTGGATGGTTAAATAGCTCTGATAGTCGGGGCTTGTTTACCCATCTCCGTCGTCTGTTTGCTAGTGTACGACTTTCCTTAATGCCTTGGATGTATTTACGTTTGATGTTTTCATGCCACCTAGCTATTCCAGGATAAGCTTCAAAGAATCGTTGACTGAAAGCTTTTGCTTGCTCTAATGTCATTGCCACCCCATATTTTACTTGGGCGTAAATTTGGAGTTTGGCAGCGCCCATACCGAAAATCAATCCAAAGTTTATTGCTTTTGCTAATCTGCGGTCTTCGTCAGTCACTTCATTGATATATTTTCCAGTTACTAGAGATGCTGTTAATCGATGTAAGTCAGCCCCCTGGCGATAGACTTGGCACATCTTTGTATCACCACTAAGCCGAGCCATAATTCGTAGTTCTATTTGGGAGTAATCGGCTTTGATAATTTTATAGCCAGGGGCAGCAATGAAGCAGCTACGGGCTGCTTCATCACGGGGAATATTTTGTAGAGGTGGTTTGCGGCAAGAAAATCTACCGGATTTTGCTCCTAATTGATAATAGTTGGGATGAATTCTCCCAGTTTTGGGGTGGATATGCTGGGGTAGTTTCTCGGTAAAAGTGCCGATAATTTTGGATAGACGGCGGTAATCTAGCAATGCTTGAATTATGGGATACTGTGCAGCTAAAGAAACTAATTTACTTTGATTAGTTGAGTTGATTTTGATACCAATAGCTTGGAGAGCAGCCAAAACTTGCTGAGGTGAATTCGGGTTTACTGCATCTGTCAGTTCTGGCAGCAATGACATCTGAGAACTAGCAATACGGAGTTGCTTGAGTTGGCTTAAAGCATCTGTTTTTTCAGCTTCTAGTTTTGCACCCAGTATCTGCCATCGGGACAAGTCAAATAGCATTCCGTTAAGTTCCATTTGAGCTACAACAGGCATACACTGAAATTCCAGTCGGGCAATTTTGAGTAACTTTGCCTGGTTTAACTTCTTGAGGAGAATTGGGTAAAGGTCAAGTAATATGGCAGCATCTACGGCAGCATAGTGCAATTGAACCTTGGTAAGAGGTTTACACCAATCGCTGATTTGTTGAGTTTTATCTAGTTGAAGGTGTAGTAGCTTTTTAACTATATTTTGTAAAGATGAGCTTGTTTTTAATCCTGCGGTTAGAACTTTATAAGCAAGTTGGGTATCAAAGAATTTACCGGAGGGTTGAAGTCCTGCGAGTGTGAGAAATTGCCAGTCGAACTTGGCATTATGTGCAATTTTGACAGCAGAGTTACAGAGCAGTTTTTTGAGCAGTTGGCGATCGCTTTTGGGAATAGCTGGTAAATCAATCAGCACTACTGGATGGTTTGGTGCAGCTATTTGAATCAGTCTAATAGAATCAGTTAGAGGGTCAAGTCCTGTTGTTTCACAATCTATGGCTAAAACCTCTGCCTGAAACAGACCTTGGAGAGCAGAATTAAGAGTTGAAACATTGGAAACAAGAGTATATTTTGGGGTAAAAATACTGGAAATATTTGTATTTATTAAGCTTGTATTCATAATAAATTAAATTTGAATTTCTCACCTAGAAGCGATAGCTTGTATATCTAGAAACTTCAAAATATTTAGTTTTTTACAAAGATTTCAAAACCTATTAAAGAGAGGTAATACTATAGCGGTGTGCAGTTGAGGGAGATACAAAAACTTTGCTGTAAGATTATACAGCAAGTACTTTTGTCTTCTCATCCGAGCGATAACCGCCATATCGATATTCCTCTCTTTATATGATTAACTGACTTTACGTTTACCTGTTTTTGCAATGTTAGAATGCTGAATATTCTCTCGAACAGATGTCAAAGCAGTAGGAGCCAATTCTCTAATAATGGGTGTGACAATTTCTGGTGCCAGTTCTAAACGATGCTTAATCTGTGCTTGCAACCAGGCTAAAGGAACACTTTTACTGTTGACTTTTTGTTTGATAATTAAGTCAGGATTGGATGTTGAAGCTTTTTTTATGGCAGTAGCAATTTTTCTGGCTGTCCGTAAATCAATTTTGTCTACATCAATGCTAATAAAGTTGTCTGGTTGAGGTTTTGGTTTTGATGTAATACGGTTAGTTGATTGATTTTTATTTTTCAACTTGAGAGATTTCTTAATATCAATAGATTCCAGGTGTAATTTTTCAGATGTTGTGTTTTCGATGTTGACTGTAAATTTCTGCCACAGATGGACTATTCCCACAACGAAATCAACGACCATCACAACGGTATATAAGGCTGTAATTCCAATGATGAGATGATTTAAAATCTCTTGAATTTCTTGAGTATTCATGATGACTAACTTGAAAATTTATGTTCATAATTAAAGAAGCGATCGCTTCCATTTAACAGAAAAATCCTCAGATGAAAATTTGAATAGACTGAGGATTTTTTTAAAATTCAGAACAAGCTAATTTGCACAGTTGAATTTGATGAAGGTTTAGGAGTTGGAGTGCTTTGGATTGAGTCTAAGTTAGACTTGGTATTGACATGACGCTTACCCCATCCCTCTTGTGCTGCGTGTTTAACTATGCTGCGTCGAATTGACCTGCTAAGATAGTTGAATTCATTTTTTACCTGATTAAAATGAATGATGCGATTATTACTGGCATTGCTCGTATCACCATCACCTATAAATTCATAAAAACTCTTGCAACCCTTTGGTAATTTATTGTATTTGGTTAAAACTTCATTACCTACCCAAAGATAAAGGTCAGTGTAGTCCCTATGCAGAGGTGCTTCGTAAGTTGCAGGCATCATGTAGGTAAGAACTTCTGTGGCTGTGCTGGAAACACCAACCTGATCTTGTTCGTATTCAGTGAAGATAAGTTCTAATCGCTCCTGAATACAAGCAAACTTCAGCCATTGGGGAATCGTATCACTCCAAGGACTGCGATGAATTACCAATGGCCCTGCAAGGTAGCGAACATGGTGTAGGGAAAATTCAGCTATTTCTAAAAGGCTTGCTAATAATTCTTTTGGTGTATTTAAACTTGCCAGAACTTGCAGCATTTTTCGGGTGTTGTCTGGCAGTTTGGTACTATTACCATCACTAATTTCTGCCATTATTTCTGGTGAAATTAAATTCATTTGTTCCATTTGTCATCTCGATATGAGCGCATCACCAAAAATAGCCAATCGGCTAAAAAATTAATGTCCAATAGGTGAAGGCTGATACTAGATAAATCTTTTTATGCTGGCATTGATACAGCTTTTTTAGGTAATGCCAATGAATAACGAACCTACAATTAACCAAAATCTTGATACTGACGACAGTAGTAATTATCAGTCTGGCAGTGGCTATCAATCTGAAGGTTACGGTGTTGAGCAATTAAGTTCTGGAGATAGTAGTAATCCCTTGCAAGCAGACCAATTTAGGGATGGTTATCAAGAGAATATTTTTGAAATCAATCTTGGGGATACACCTTACACTGAATCGGCTGCTAATCCCAATCCTCAATTACCAGGATATGGCTCTGGCTCCGGTTACAAGTCTAAGAAAAGTCAACAGTCAGCATCGCCAGAGCTAGAGTTATAAGTCATATTTCTACTGATAACTATACCCCACAAGTAACAAAAGAATGGTTTGCATTAAATAAATTACTTTGCTTATTGGGGTATAGTTGCTGTCATTTTTAAACCTAAAATTATGAAGATACCAAAAGCATGGATATCTCTTCTGATTGTCATTGCTTGTATTATTTATAGTATCGCTACACAAGCTACAATCAACACATTTGGTGATGGCAATTTACCGACTCGAATTGTAGAAGTTGCAAATCCTCAGTCTCGACTACCTGCTACTAAAGTTTTGCTCCCAGACTGGAGCCGCATTTCTCTGGGCCAGCTACCAGGTATCAGTCAATCCGGTGCAATTGATGGCAGTCCCTACAGCCAGACGCTAGGTTATGACTTGAGTCGCACTTGGAATGTGGGTATGACTCCTGACCAATATTTGAAGTTAGGAGATATCAGTGAAGCATTACAAGCAGAGGAGTTTTCTTTGCAGGCGATCCAGGCGATCGCTCTACGCACAGTACCAGAGGCGAACACAGACATTGACAGTATAGATTTAAACAAAGTTGCCTTGAGTGAATTTCCCCTGATTGGGGAGCAGACATTAAGCCATTTAGCTCAGGTTGTTCCAGAATTAGCTAAGACACAAGTAAACAATATTACACCTGTTGCAACCTTACTAAAATCAAAGGGAATTGCTGCATCTAATTTAACACTAGCTCAGGTACTAACACAGTATGAAGTTGGGCAAATGAAGCTGGGACAAATCAACTTGTCAGAGTTTTCTATCTCTTCAATTCCTAACTTAGATGCAGTACAGCTACAACAATTTACAGGTTGGATGAATAGCAATGTTTCGGATATTCCTGGTTTGGGACAAGTACCTTTAGGATTAATGCCTAATCCCATCACTGAAATTGGTAGCTTAGTAATGCGGATTGATGTAGTTTATGGGCCAGCAGAAAACCGCCGTAACAATACGATTTCTGGTTCAGACGTGCAAGGGTTTTCTGTGCCTTGTACTGAAAAAAACTGCGCTTACTTAGAATTGGATGATTTGGAGAATACAGGTCGTAGCGATCGCAGTAAGTTAGAAGGTAAACAGTGGATTTCCGGTAAATACCAAGAAGTCGAGGGTGGGCGGGGTATCCTGAAAGCAGTGAATAACGGTCGGGAACCAACAGGAAGGCTACCATTTGGTAAAGCTTTTAAAGTGGTGGTAATGGAGCCGGATGAAACCACTGATACGGTAGATACGGCTTTGTTCTTTCGGTTCTGTGCTTGGCGAATGGGTTGTACACCTTATTTTATCGGGCCTGTTCCTTTTTTCAGCTACAAGGTTAACTCCCTGATATTTGTAGGCAATTTGAGTGAACAGAGGACAAATACTGCATCTTTACCAACTGGAGCGACAAGAGAGCCTAAAGCTAGCACTACCAACGGTACTGGAGTAAGAGAGAAGATTAATCCATGCGCGTTCAGCAATGGTAGTCGGTCGATAACAGATCAATCACTCTCTGGTATTGATTTGCGATCGCTCTCAAATGCGATCGCGGAAATTGAGAGCGCTGGTAGCGGCGATTACAAAGCAGTTGGCATACATACCTGTGCGGATGGGGGTTTAAATTGTGGTCGCGCTCTCGGTCGCTACCAGTTCATGAGTTATAACCCCTATGCAGTGAAGTTAATTGCTGCCAAGCCTGGAGGTCAAGAGTTTCTGAGTCAAGTGGAGCAAGGGCATCAAGCAACAGAGGCTGAACTATTTGAGTTTTTTCCTCCAGCTGACCAAGATAGGGCATTTATGGCTGATATGGCTAACAAAATTCAAGTGACACAAGAGCAAATCGATCCGGCTACAGGACAGCCATTTACGGGCGATCGCCTAATTGAACGAGTGGCTCAAAAGCATTTTGGTGGTGATTACAGCAAAGTTGATGGAAATGGCTCAGATGCCCTCGGTCGTCTCAGTCTCAAAGATTACGGCAAAACCACTTTAGCTAGTTATCGCAACAGTAATAGCGATAATGGAACGCTGACCTGTTCTCCCAATGTAAATTCTGGCTACATCAGCACTGCTAAAAATACTGAAAATGGGAGGTAGAGGATGACAGATTTATCTAAAACTTCTATTACCTTACCCCATGAGATAAAAGAAATACTGGATACTGAGTTGCATTCAAAAATACACTTTGGGCAAACAGGGGAAGGAAAGGGAGTTTATTCTGACTCCGCCTCCCCTACTCAGTCTCAACCACTGAAGACAACTGCATATCAATTACCAGCACCGACTATGAGGGTACGCTACTGGATTCATTGGTTTCGCATTGGTTTGGGCATCTTTTTGTTGCTGTCGATTCTCATGAGCTTAGGGGGCTGTAGCTTAAATGCGGCAACCGTTAGTTGGAACAAAGCTGCTAATGTTGTGCCTGCTACAGTCGTTGAACAGGTGATTGTAGAAAATACAGAGTTGGATTCCAAAGTATCTGCTAAAAATATACTGGCTTGGAGTGTGGAAGGAAAAGACGGTAGGTTCGCAGTTTTCAACTTGAACACGCCTGATGTCTGTGGTGCTTTGGGATGTCTGTATACTGGTTACTGGCTCAGAAAGGACAAACCAATTACTCAGGTATTCTTGAGTTACTTGAATCCCAATCTGCCACCAGATAAGCATTTGTTGTCAGTGGGAGAGAACCGAGGTCAGGCATTACCGTGCATTAAGGTACTGCAAACCGAGCAAGAGCAGCTACGTCAATTGAATTTTTGTTTCAATGGCACTGGCTATCAACTTGCTGATAGTCAGCTTTTCACTAATAGTAAAAATTCCCAAAGTTGATCAATCAAAATCTAGAATAAAACTCTGCCATAGTCATCTAAGCTACGGCAGGGTACCAATAACCTTGATACGGTCGGGTTCATGGGCGTTGTTATGCCGCGCAAACTTGCATCAATTAAATTGGGCGTTCCCAAGGTTCACTGTACTGCCGATAACCAACCTGCTGGAACGCAGAGATCATCCGCACATTATCAACGGTCGTATCGCAAAATACTTGCCAGACTCCGACCTCTTGTAATATTCGTGTTCCCCTAGACAGCAGATCGTTCCCAAAACCAAGCCCTCGATACTCTGGCACAACTCCCATATAGTAGATTGTTCCTTCCTCTAAATCCGCTTTGGCACATCCTGCAAAGATGACCGGAAGTACAAACCCTACAATCTCCCCTGCTTCGTTTATTCCAAACTGCCACCATTCATCTTGATACGAGAAGTCTTCGCTTGCTGAATTCAAAAACATCTCAACCGCTGCATGAAAATCAGGTTCTGCCGCTCTTTGTCGATCGCTGGCATCAACTGATTCAGCCATTACCCGTGCAACAGCTGAAATGAATCGATCGTCTTGCAACGCTTTGACTGGCTCAAAGGTCAACCGAGGCGAAATTTCAATCAACGGTTTCGGCTCTTCCCAAACAAAAGGCACTTTCAGAAAGGTTTGCTGACTCATAGGCATCGATAATCTGTGAACTTCACTGACTATACTACACAATACTACAAAACAGATATCGCCTTATTGCCGAACGCTCACGAATTACTTCTAGCTACTGCCCTCACTCAGGATTCAGCGGCATAACTATTATTTCTACCGATTAATGGGCGTATGCACCGTTTAATAACTCGCTCAGAGGTTGGCTACCCAACGATTACCTCACTGTTCCTTATCTACATAATCCGTACTTACAGTAACCTGCTGCCAAGCATCCAAATCCGTTTTGACCCATTCCAGTTTTTCCTGAATCAGGCTCATGGCATCGGTGCCTAATGCCAGTCGCATCGGTGGATGAGGATTTTCCACAGCTTTAATGATGGCTTGCGCTGCCGATCGTGGATTGCCAGGTTGCTTACCATCCATCTCTTTGAACCACTGCAATGAAGCACCGCTCACGGTCGCATAAGCATCAATGGAAAGTTCTGCTGCTGCCAGAGAGCGTCCGTTAAAATCTGTGCGAAATGCCCCAGGTTCAATTAAAGTGACCTTAACTCCAAAGGATTCAACCTCCTTAGCCAGGGCTTCAGACGTACCTTCCAGAGCAAATTTAGCGCCACAGTAGAGGCTGCTTCCACCAAATCCCACTAATCCTGCTGTGGATGACATATTGACAATGTGACCGCTGCCTTGCTGACGCATCACAGGCAAGACTGTTCGCATCAGACGGAGCGCCCCAAAGAAGTTGGTTTCAAAAAATCGGTGAATATCAACATCACTGACTTCTTCGAGTGCGGCAATGAGTCCATGTCCAGCATTGTTGACCAGCACATCAATTCGACCAAATGTAGCGATCGCGGTATCAACTGCTGCTTGTATGTCTTGAGACGATGTTACATCCAAACGTACAGCCTTTGCGGTTTCTGGATAGTGTTCAATCAAAGCGCGAAGTTGCTCTGGTTGGCGAGCAGTAGCTAGCACTTCGTCGCCCTTCTTCAACACCGCTTCTGCTAGGGCCCGTCCGAACCCTGTTGAACATCCTGTAATCAACCAAACTTTAGGAGCGACACGATTTTTGTCTCTTGTCATTTGTTTTCTCCAATACAAAAACGATGAGATGCGGGATCGGCGCAACTGCAATTCTGTAACTTACTTTCCACATTAAGCAGCCTGAATAAATATGTCCAATATGATTTTTGTCTTAGACTAAGACTTAAAACGTATTAATTGACAATGGAACTTCGACACTTGCGTTACTTCGTGACTGTAGCTGAGGAACTTCATTTTGGTCGCGCCGCGCAACGACTACAAATCGCTCAACCGCCACTCAGTCAACAAATCCGTCAACTCGAACAAGAACTCGGTGTCGAGTTGCTGTATCGGACAAAACGAACAGTCCGACTTACTGAAGCAGGACTTGCCTTCTTACAGCAGGCACGGCAAATTCTAGTGCAATCTGAGCAAGCGATTGAGGTAGCTCAACGTGCAAGTCGAGGTGAAGTGGGTCGTTTAGCGATTGGATTTGTTGGATCTGCCACGTATAGCCTGCTGCCTGCTGCCGTGCGGTCATTTCGCCATCAGTTTCCTGATGTCCGTTTGATGCTGCATGAAATGACCACGACCGAGCAAATTGAAGCACTGCATGACGATCGCATTCAGCTTGGCTTTATTCGTCCGCCCATCAGCGATGACGAACTCAGCGTGGAAACGGTTTTACAAGAATCGTTCGTCGCTGTATTACCAGAAGCACACCCGCTTGCGACTCAAACACAACTATCATTAGCATCACTTGCCGAGGAGTCCTTCATTTTATCTCCACGTCATCTAGGAAGCGGCTTTTACGATCAGATTATCCGTTTGTGTCAACAAGCAGGATTTATTCCTCAAGTAACTCAGGAAGCGACTCAGATGCAAACTATTGTCAGCTTAGTGGCAGCGGAATTAGGGGTTGCGCTTGTCCCAGCTTCACTCCAGAATTTGCAACGAGCAGGGGTCGTCTACAAACCGCTCGAAGACCAAACGCTCTATGTCAAGTTAGCAATTGTTTGGCGAAGTGCAAACACCTCGCCCGTGCTACACCAATTTCTAGCGCAATCAAGAGCCGTTACACGATTTAAGCAATGCTGTTGAGGCTTATCAAAACGCTTGTACTCCCCCAATTCATAGATGCGCCCATTGGACTATTCCTCATCATCTAGTTCATCGTCTTCCTCCTCAAAATCATCATCGTCTAACTCAGCTTCCAAATCGTCGGTTTCATCGAGGAAGTCGTCATCGTCAATAAGTTGAATTTTGCGAGGTGGCTTGGTCGCTGGTTTGGATTTACGAACGCTTTGAGTTTTGTTCCTATTTTTATTTGGTGGCAATACTTCTACGTCTACAGATACCGATTCTCCCGGTAAAGCAGGTAGGGCTTGAGGTTCATTAAAACCAGCGATCGCATCATGTTGTTGCCAAATTAAGGCTTTAGCTGTGGGTTGACCCAAATAAAATTGAGACAGATTTTCAACGGTGGGTTTGGTATAATCTACAGTCTTACAACAGTCGTGTTTATTCTTACCTTCGCCCTCTTTGACAGCTTTGAACTCGACTGACAGCACACCTAAGCTACGCCACCTATCGTTTTTGCCACTAAATGGCACTTGGAAATAGTCAGCAAAGGTTTTCTCCAAAGAACGGTAAAATTCCTCACGCACCGACTTAAAACTCCAGAGAGCTACATTCTTAAAGCGGACAACGACAGGAGTAGTATGCAGGGGTTGATTATCCTCATCTAGAAACACCAGTGCATGTTCTGAACACACATCCATTGTTTTCTTGTCAAGGTTATGTTTGTATTCATCATAAAGCCCAACAAAAGAACCACCTAAGTCTTCAACATCTGATTTATAACGGATATACTCTGGCACAAAAGCTAAAACTAGTAAACGTGCTTGAGTAATTAAGAGTCCAGTAACATCTTCAGTTAGGGTGACAATGGTTAGGTCGTCCTCCTGTGGCATATCAAGCCAGCCAGCCTTTTCTAGCTGATCTTCTGGAATCAGAAGTCCGGCAGGTTTGTCATTAACGACAATGCCGTAAGGCAGTAACGGTCGTCTAACTTGGTTATAACTGTCGCTGAGAAGTTCTGGGTCAATATCGTCAATATCAAGGTCTGACAATTGAGTGTTAGGAGCTTTAGATTTAGCTGCTTGAGTTTTGGTATTAGCTTTGGGATTAGAAGCAGCAGTTTTGGCAGTAGATTGATTGGAGCGATTAGAGTTGTTTGAAACCCTAGATTTAACCATTGGAGTACATAAATATGATTGCCCAACGCATGAGGCGTTAGCCTCAAAACTTATTTACCAATCGTTGTTTATGAGGCAATTACTCTCCACCACAGATTTAAATTACGCCATAAAATAAAGTATCTTGAATGCTAATTTACAGACTAGCGAAAATATAGATGAGGATGACAGGAGGTTAATCATGAAATTATCACCATTATATGTGCAGTGGGAGCAAGAGGCTCAAAAGCAAGGGCAACCTATGATTGTGGAAAATTTACTAACAGTTCGATTTGGTACGCTAGATGAACAATTAGCCACAATTATTCACCCTATTCTAAAGCTACCTTCACAAGAGTATGCTTCTTTACTGTTGCAGTTATCGAATCTCTCACGTGAGGATTTATTGGCCAGATTTAACAGCAACCACTCATAAAGATGTCCTGTATCTGAAACTCCTCTAAAAATAGAGTTTCTAACACCTCTAAAAAAAATGTCCAAAAGGTCAATACCCTAGCTTTCACTTGGTAGCTAAAATTTCTGCTAAATGCATACTTAACTGCTATGAACATTTACCAAAAAAATCTACCACACAACCAGATTACTGCTAACTCAACATTAATTGAAGTGTCATCCTTTCAAACACCTCTGGCTAGCATTGACTTTGGCAAGTTGTTTCAACAGTATAACAATCCCCAAGGTTGGATGATGGTAGGTGGAATACTGTTCGTTATACTGTTGTTGCAAATCAGTGGTACTGGTAAGGGAAAAATCACCACTGGTAAAGTCTCTGGTATCAGTGAGAAACTAGCAGCAACTAACCTAGCACTCAAGCAAATCAAGGAGCATAAACACAATAAAGTTACCCTATGGTCTGGTACTCCTCGCTATTGGGTAAAAGGGAAGTGGCGATCGCTAATTACTAATCTGCAAACAATGTTAGGTGCATCTCCTACAGTTTGGTTTCCCAATGCCGAAAGGGGAACACTGGTAATAGGTGCGCCTGGGTCTGGTAAAACCTACTCAACCATAGACCGGATGTTAGAAAGTGCGATGCAGCAAGGTTTTCCGATTTTACTCTACGACAAGAAGGGCGACCAACTACGACTTCATGCACCCCTAGCTGCACGTTATGGCTATAAAGTACGAGTATTTGCCCCCGGTGAACCCTTTAGCGGTGTGATCAATCCTTTGGATTATATGCGTGATGCACGCGATGGGGTAATGGCAGGGGAAATTGGACAAGTGATTAACCGCAATGCTTCCAGTGGTGGTAAAAGTGATGAGTTCTTTGCTAAAGCCGGGGACTTGTTAGCTAAAGCACTTTTACAGTTAGTTAAGGGTTCACCTTACCCAGATATGGCGATGCTTTATGCGGTGCTGCGGTTGCCAAAACTTGTACAGCGTCTTGACCATGCGGTACAGTCCAAAAGGTTGGATGAATGGGTGGCGACTTCATTTATTCAATTTTTGAGTGCCAAGGATGCAGAGAAGACTATTTCGGGGATTTTGACCACAGCAGCAGGTACTTTCTCATCTTTCATTCAAGCTGACTTGCTGAGGGCATTTATAGGGAAATCGGATATTCCCACTAAGCTTGAAGGTAGAGAAATGGTGGTGTTCAAGCTAGATGATGAACGCCGCAGTGTGGTTGGGCCTCTGCTGGCGGCTGCAATGCACTTGATGATTGTTGGAAATTTGAGCCGTCCCCGCAAAGATCCGTTGATTATTTCTTTGGATGAATTGCCATCAATTAAGCTGGACAGATTACCACAGTGGATTAATGAATATCGTTCTAATGGTGCCTGCTTTATTCTCGGTATCCAAAGTTTAGAGCAACTTTATGATATTTATGGAGATAAGATGGGAAGTGCGATCGCTTCTGCTTGTAGTACTCATGTTTTGTTCAATCCTGGTAACTACAAAACGGCTGAGGATTACTCAAAGCGTTACGGTGAGAAGGAAGTGCTGATTAAAAATCGTACCACAGGGCGATCGCTTGGCGGACAAATGAGCCGTTCAATTAGCTGGAGTGAGAATTTACAAAAAATGCCTGTAATCAGTGCTGACGAAATTTTGAAATTTCCTCAAGGTAAGTGCGTAATTACCAGTCCTGGTTATAGTTCCGAGGGACAAGCTTCTATTCCCTATCCTTTAATTATTCCCGTGTCCAAAGCCGATGAAAAACGGGCGCATGATAGTGAAGCTCTTTGGGATACACAAGTTAAACCTGCTTTAGAAAGTCAGGTGATAATTCCTGATATTAAAACGCTAACACAAGCATTACATGAACGGATTGAGTCAGCCGCGCGGATGTTGCCATTACCAGAGGAAGATGTAGCACCTGCACAGGAGTCTAGTAGCAGTGAAACTGATGTTTTAGAAAATTTTCCTAACCGAGTTTATCAAACACCAGGATTGCAGTAAATCTTGACAATGCTCTTGTTAGCAAAGCTGACTTTTGACGGGATGGGGAAAAAGGAACTGGTTCGTGTATTTATTGATCGCAATCATGCGATCAGCCGCTGTGGGCGACGGACAATAATTTTACTGGTGGAGTAGCCAAAACTATCTAACTCAATCTTACTTATTGTGAGAGAATTAAATTGAGAATATTCATTTCTTTCGATTGAAATATTTGATTTTCATTAAATAAGCTTTTTCTCAATTTATCCATCACAGCACTATTAAAGACTACATAGGGAATATTTTGATAATTAGAGTCAATTGGCAAAATATTGTATGCTAAAGCCAGTGTATAAACATACTTAGCCAAAATATCTCTGAAAGATAGATTAGATACTATTCTCTCATTTTCAAAATAATCTTCAAAAGCGTGGAATGAGATAAAGGTCTGTATAGGCAAGGCGTAATAACGCTCTGATGAACGTGAAGTCTGACTTAGTTTTTGAGAACGTTCTAACTCACTAAAAAGTGTTCTTGCTAAGTCTATTAGGGAATAAGCAGCACTAGTAATTTGTTTTGGATACTTCCCAGATTTGACCAAAAGTCCAAGCTTCTTGATAAAGTCTTCATTCCGCTCAGGGTCAATAATTTTTTCTAAATCGATATAATTGGTTTCCTTTACCAACTTTTCTGATAACGGTACAATTAGCAAACTTCCTCTGACATATGTTTGCTCAATCGGTGGAAGATTAAGTAATTTATCAAGACTAGTCTCCATTTGTGATAAAACGTGAAAGCCTATTGAAAAATAGGATACTTCTTGATTTTCCGAGAATGATTCTTTTTGAAAATAAGGAATAATTTCGGTTTTTTGAACAGAAAGCAATTCATATAAAGTATGCTCGATATCTCGTAACAAGCTATCTTCAGGTTGCTTTTTAAACTCCTTACGGATTTCTCTTAATAAAGTAGCCAATGAGCCAATAAAGGTTTCTCCCGCTTGGCTAATTGATTTACCACCAATAGGAATAATAACATATCCCTCTCTACCTATTTGTCCTGAACCCACAATTCTGGTCATAATAGAGGCTTTGAGAATAATCAGAATATTTAGTACATTCAAGCAAGCCTCTTGCAATGAAAGATTTGCAAGTTTTTCAGATTCATCAGCACTTAAACGGTTTCCGTCCTCATCAAGTTTTTTAGGGTAATATATTGCTTTATCAGATAAGTAAAAAGTCAAATTTTTATCGCCTTTATCTAGTTCACCTCCTCTTCCTCGGTAAATTACTTGTATTATTTCCATTAAGTTTTGCTCAATTTGGAAACCAGGAATTTGTACCAGAATATATTTAGTATTAGGGAAAGACAAGCCACGAGATGCTGAAGCAGTCATAAAGACTACTTTTATTTGTTCTTGATTTTGATATCTCTGAATCTCAGCTTCTTCCCTATCTGACAAACTAGCGTGTATTTCCAAATACTCTTGATATAGCTTAAAGCTCGGTCTTTCTTTGGAAATATTAGTAATTAATTGCTTAAGGCTATCTTTATTTTGAATATAAACTATAATTTGACCATCATTAGCTTTCAGTAGCTTCAAAATATCACTTTTTATTTTTTCAGCAACATTAGCATCTAACTTGAAATTGTCATCTGCAACTTTTTCTGAGTTTAATGATTGTATAAACACTTCATAATTAATGGTAAGCTTGTCAGCAGGATAGGAATTTGCATTAATTAGAGTTGCCGGCTTACTTAAAAAATCAAATTCTTCAATTGATAAACATTGACCCATAGAATCTGCAACTTGCCTAACAAATATTTTGTCCCCTTGAACCTGGTTGTTAGCAAGATGACTGTTAACTACGTCTTGTATTGTCAGTGATGCGTCAGCAGTAATTACCTTTATATTAAAGCCATATTCAGGATTTAATAAATCATATTCTTCAATAAACTCTAAAATGCCATGCAAAAAAGCTACTCCTTCTTGGGAACCAGTAATTTCGTCAATCATAATGAAAATATTTTTCATACGATTAGCGATTGCTTTCATCCTGTTTTTGATAATTCCAGGTGGCTTGCTTGAGGAATTATAAGCACTGCTAAATATTCTACTGAAATGCTTTAAAGTATTACCGTAGCGAGTTTCCTTAAGTGATTGAATTGACGCAGTAGCAACAATATTGTTAGGTAAATCAGGATTAATAATACAGGTGTGAATCGCTTCACATAAACTTGCTAAGACTCCAACTTGGTTACGTCTCTCCACTTGTATCAAGTTATCTGCATATCTAACCAATTCACTTGAAAGCTCAAATGGATTGTCTTTTAAAGTATTAGCATCTAAGAATTGAACCTGTCCTATTAAATGATTTCCGTGAAGTTTATTGCTATGGTATTCAACAGCATAGCGCCCTTTTGCATAATCAATTATTCTTTTGTTTGTATTAATACAAATCAAATTATTGTCAAATAATTTTAGGTCTGGTTTTTCTCTAAACTTCTCGATAATATCCCTGTTTACCTGAATACGAGGACTGATATATATCAGGAGCGAACCTTCATTTAGCTGTTTAATAATTTGCTTTGCAACTGCTGTAGTTTTACCAATTCCGGGATTTCCGGTCAAAAACAGAAATGCTATTCTAGAATCTGTAAGCGCCCGATGTATTAACTCTGCATGAGCATCTCTGAATTTTGTTTTTGTTATTTGTAGGGATTGCTTTACTGATTCAGGTACAATACCAGCCGTATTAAAGAAGTGTTTTTCCGCCTCAAATACTTCAATATTTTGGATGTGGCTTATTGTATCCTTTTTGGCTTCAACTATATCTTTAACGAACC
Organism: Nostoc sp. UHCC 0251; assembly: GCF_034932245.1. NCBI lineage: Bacteria > Bacillati > Cyanobacteriota > Cyanophyceae > Nostocales > Nostocaceae > Nostoc > Nostoc sp. UHCC 0251. The sequence goes on along the minus strand of NZ_JAYGHD010000002.1, from coordinate 64,062 downwards.
TTCTACCATCCTGAAAGTTTCTAGCCGCGTTGCTTTTAATAACTTCAAGTACTTTGCTGCGGCTCTCATTAATATCTTTGAAACTTTTATCTTTGTAGATTTTGTAACAAGTTTTTAATATTTCCAGGCTATCTTGACCATCATCTTTTTCTTTAGTGAGGGTAATGCCATTAATCATCCTGTCACTATACCCAAAACAGTTAAACTTCACTGGGTCAGTGGAGGATATTTTACCTGATGATAGTAAAAATTTATAAAAACTCCAGGCGTAACTACAGGCTTGGATAACCTTAACAGCTTCTTTATCTTTCGTCTTGAAAGCAGAGAAGTATTGCACCAATTCCTTGGAGTAAATCTCGTTAAACTTATTGTCCTTATCGCTACTATTACCAGTATCTATACCAAGTCCACAAAAGCTAGATTTGGAGCGCACATAGTTCAACTCGGTACGCAATGAATCTTGTAAAGTTTGGATATTATTTAAGTCAGTTACAGAATTAATAGCTGAAGTGGTAAAGGTGGATAGGTCTACAGTCAAGATTCGATATTTACCCAAATACCGAGTCAATAAGAGGGTATCAGCTTTCAGAAATTCACCAGTGTCTTTGTAGCGAATAATATCTACATTTTCAAATCCCTGGCTCTCCAAAATTTCTTTGTAGCAAACTATTTCATCTCTGTCTAAAATACCAAAGGAGTTGTCACCGTAGAAGTCACACTGAAAATAAAGAATTTCTATTTTGCTTTTATTACGCCAGCCAGTTGCTTCTATATACTCTCTAATAAAGCTATAGCCAGAAGTCCAGCCTTTTTGAATAAACAACTTTACCCAGTCTCCTATAATCTCTTTATGAGATTTATCTATATAATTCTTGGTAATAGCTTGTTGTATTTTATGTAAATATAAACTACTTAACGGTTTTAGATAAACATCGTCATAGGAATGTTGAAACTTGGAGTGTTGAAAATAAGTTAGGATGCCGATATTAAAGCTTATTTCAAATACCCGACCTAAATTAATGCCTAAATCATCTGCCATAAAGCGCACTCCTGATGCTAGTCAAAAAGGCTAGGTTATTAAATTTCACGTTTCTATTTGAATAGGTGTAAGTAGAGATTGTACCGATACCTTCATCTCCAATTAGCTTACTGTAAGGATTCAGCTTAAATGCTATATTTCGGTTAACTTCATATCTAGAAAAATGAAATAAAGTAATGTACTGCACAATAGCTTGTTGCAAAGGTGAATTTTTATCCAGAAGACCTGCCATGATATCTCTGGTATCAGCAACATCATAAATATTTAATAAAGTGCTATAACAAACTACACTATTAAAAATTGTGCGCTGTTCGTCTACAGAACGTCCTGTAAAAAGGTTAAGAAATACTCTAGTTTGTTGGCTTTTATCTTTAGATAACTTTTCTAATTCTTCAGTATCAGGAATGTAAAAAGAATCAACTGTTCCGCGAGTAAAATTTAGGGCAGGATAAGTATCCATAAATATTGGATACAGCTTAATATCTGGTTTGCCTTGTTTAAGATACTGGACTACACTCTGAGACATAAAGAATAATGAATCTGGGTCGGATTCCAATTTAGTTATACCCAAGCTTCTACTATATGGAGCCTTGGCTATATATAAAAAATGTTGATACCCTTGCTGGTAAAGCTTGCTAATTTCATCTTTAATAATCTCTGGCTGCGTATATATTTTCGAGTGTGGTTGATTATCAGCAAACGTTTTGATAGTTTCAATTTTTACTGCTGTATCAGATACTTTATTAATGACAATGATTTCACCATAGATATTAGAAATTCTGGCTGTTTTGTCTTTCTCATCCCAAACAGCATCACTCAACCAGCTAGAAACTACTATAATTGCTAGTTTATCCAGTTGAGGTTGATAACCTCCTTTAAACTCAAAAGTTTTGGGGACTAAACCGTACATTGATGACAAAGCATTTTTGACCCGAAAATCAAAATCTGCTGGTTTATATTCTTTTTTTTGCGTTTTATTATATTTATAATTTTTAAGATTAATTCCTTGAGTATCGGCCAGACAATCTCTGCGTAAAATATGTGCTAATGCCTTCGAGAAAGAATTGAGAAATATTTCATCTTCTGTCGTATCTTGAATATCTTTTAAATGCAATCTAACAATTGGGATAAACAGTTTTTCATTGACAGGCTGGCTCTTGAGACTGATTTGCTCTCGACAAATATTGATACACAAGTAAGTTAGTAAAGTAAATACTTGCCTATATATTCTTGCTGCTGGGGATTGACTATTGTTAAATATAATCTCTCTGGCTGGCTTAGGTCTCCAGTAAACAGCAATAAGTTTTTGTGATTCATAATATTTTTCATATAAGGCATGGTTTTCCCATTCCTTTGTTTCGGGATTGGAAGCAATAGGGTAAAATACGACTGGTAATACTTTAATTCCTGTAGTGTCATATTTCATTGAAAAATTTTGTTTATCGCTATCTGTGAAATAGCGGACATCATCAAAAGTAAAAGTGACAGCCAGCGAGGTAAGAGATTGCAAATTAACAGTAGGTTGCACAACCTCAATATACCCTAAAGCCTCTCTAGCTTTTGCTTTGGCTTGTGATTGGTTTTCTTGGTTTAGATCAATTTTAAAAAAATTACGAGACTTGAGAATTTTTGCAGCAGTTTTATTGAGAATAGCTGTGTTAATACATAGTTGAACTGGTTTAGAGAAAGGAGGTAATATTTCTTTCTTTTTAAGAAAAGTTTGTAACAGATTTTTTAAAGATGCTAGCTTCTGTCTAACTTGCCAGCCATCCTGATTCAATATTAAATTTCTGATGTTGCATAGTACACTTTTTACTTCATCATCAGAAGTAGCACCTGGTTTTAATTTGTTTAAAACATCTATCTCAAACTTAGGAATAGGGTTATAATCTTTATCAGCTACTTTGCCATCTTCATCGACGGCAAAAATAAAATAGTAGAGACAAGCAATAATTAAAACCTTTGTTTTAAAGTTTTTAGATTTAACTGGATCTTGCAATTGCTCTTGATGCCGCTGACTTGTAGGATCAAGTTCAGTCATATAGTAATCAAGTACAGATTTTTCATCATAAGCATTTACGGAACCATTCAGCTTTAGCCTCAACCCCAAATTAAATTCTTTAATGCCTTTTTCTTTATCTATGCTTTCGCCTATCACTCCTTCGTACTCAGGGACGACAGGCAACTTATCAAAAGCATCTGCTTGAGAAAAAGCTGTCCTAAGACTAGTCGCTGTCTCTAATAAATAACTAACTTCAAAATGTGTATTATCTAAATTTGGTTCGTTAATGTAATCTGATAACAACCTCAACCGATTAATTAAAGTCTCTAAACATTCAAAACCTTCGGTGTTAGAGTTGGGTATATTAGTTTTCGCACATTCTACTCTCAAATAATCCAGATAGTCTATTTTGATATCACGTAACAGTCTGGGTAGAGATTCCGTATCTACGATTCTTCTAAGTTCAGTTAGTTCAGACTTTTCTCGTTGTGATAGTTCTGTTAAAAGTTCCGTCACTTCTTGCCAATCGTCGGTATCAGGAGTAGCTATTTTATCTATATAAAGCCTAATGCTCTCTAACAACTTATTATCGAACTGCGATATGCCTTCAAATCTGACATTCAAATGATGAGCCTTGATGACTGACTCACCACCTTTACGCCTTTCTTCAGCCAAACTATTTTCAATAGTTAAGCGCTGAGATGTAAAGCTAGAAGGCTTATTAAAAGGATAGGTAAATGGTAAAGATGACTGATTATCATTAAAATCAGACAATGAGCTACAAATATTTTCTAAGCAAGCTTGGGTTTGATTTTGTCCACAAGCATCATCAAGTTGTTTTCTTAATTCATCTCTAATGGCTTGAATTTTAGAGTAAAACTCTGTCTCTGAAATAAAATTGACAGTTGCAGCTTTAACACCTACTTCTTTGTTTAAAGTATTTAGTGGTTGCTGGTTTGAATTAATAGCAATTTCATATGCAAGTTCATAAGCAGATATCCGTAGTTTATTTTTATCTGGAGATAACTTAAAAATTTTCTTTCTCTGAATTAATGGTATAATTTTGTCAAGCAGCGGAATGTAGTTTAATTGTGCTAAGGGATTGGAACTTTCCTCAAAAGTATGTTTTGATGTCATTATGCAAGTATATTTAAGATTAAGTGTTTTAACTCGCGCTTATCAGGTGAATTATAGTATAAATGTATTCAAATGAGCAATTGAGGGCAAAAATAGCGAGCTTGCCACCATCTGCCATGCAACTACCAAAAGTATTGCTATACAAGGCTTTCAGTAAAAAAGATTAAATTATACACTATAAGTTTTTGCGCGATCGCACCCTAATGAGGTTGGGCTAGTTGAACAATGATACCAGTGAGTGCATCAACATCAACTGGCTTTGTGATGTGCCTTTGAAATTTTGCCTGAAGTGCTTTCTTTAAGCTGGTGGAGTTCTGCGGCATAGGCTGTTTGTTGCCGTCGTGCCTTTGTAGCGGCAACAGCGGTAAACTACTGCCACATCTTTTGGTCACAGTTAAAAGATGCCAGCTTCTTGTTATTCCCTGCCAATCTGACTGCCAACCTGAGTGGTGCCAAACTGAGCGGTGTCAACTTGGAGAGTGCTATTGAGATGCTCCCCGATGCACTCCTGTAATTCACCTGTAACTCCTGAATTATTTTAGTCCAATATGATTTTGCCAAACTTCTGTCATAAACCTTTTAAATTCTTCCATAATTAGCGGTAAATCACTATCAATTTCTTGGGTTTGTTGCCCATTTGTAATTGGACGAAACAGACGACGACCTCGACTATCAAAACCAATTTTATCCGCAACTGCCATAAAGATTGAGTAGTCTTCTGGTATTGGTAAATCCTCACCTTTGCGCTGAAGAATTAAAAAGCTGGTGATAATTCCCAATCCACATTCTACCTGAAAGTTCTCTGTAGGTAACTGAATGGAAGCAATTAGCAAAGCCATGTCTTCTAATAGCCATCGGCGAAAGTGTGCTTGGTTAGATGAAGATAGAATTCCATTAGACACCAAGATACAGACTATTTCACCAGGTTGCAATTGATTTAAACACTGTTCTACAAATAAACACTCTTGTTCTGCTTGGATTTTCAATTTGGATGTAATAATGTAGCTTCCATCTCCGTGTTTTATCCATTTATAAGCCATCTCAAATCGGGCTAGTTCTGAATCGGAAGTGAGATTAATTTTGCAATAGGGAGGATTGGCAATGGCTACAGTAGGCAAGGAAATTGGCAGAGGAGGATTCCTGACACAATTTTGAAATAGTTGTTGCCACTCAGTAATTTTAATTTTTATCAAAATAAACTTCCTTGCAACATATTTTCTGCTTTAGTATTCTCATATTTGATACCATTAATCAGCAAACTATTATTTAGCTTAGGTTTAGGTGCTGATGCGGGAGCTTCATATTTTAAATTGGGTCGGATAAAAGAAATACCCTTGCCAGTCAGGGTGTCTCCGATAACTAAATCTCCACCCAAACTAGGAATAAGCAATGCCAAGTACGGAGCATAAAGCATGAAGTTTAAACTTGCTATTTTTATTAGTAGTAAATCGCATTCCCAGCCTGTCAAACTGATGGCATAATTGGACATTTCCAATGCTAATCGTCCTGTACCAAGTGCTGGTTCATATATATGAAATGGTGCTATTGCAGCAGAACTGTCAACTGCTGCAATAGCCATTGTCCTGGCTGTCCAAGTAGGAGTAGGATAGAATTTAGCTCTCGATTGCCCGTAACGATTAGCAGCCAACAAATGACCGAAGTAATCGAAGGGACAAGAAATCAAAAGCTTCAGTTCCAGTTCTTGAATAAGACGATTACTCGCACCGTTACATCCCTCTGGCTCATGAGGCAATTTAGCAATGCTGGGATGCCCTAGAGCATAAAGTAACCAGTCAGTGAAATAGGGAATAAATCTGGAATGACTGCCACATCCACCTTTAGGAATAGATTGCAGACAGCTTGAGAGCATCTGTAAAACTTGAGGATGTCCTAAGTCTAAAAACTCAGTTTGTGGTATTTCTTTAGGTAGTTCTCCAGTTTCCATTGTCCATCGCCATTGCTCCCACCTACCTTGATATTCATCATCTAATTTCAGTAGTTTTGATAATAGCCATCCATGTTCAAAAGTTGATTTGAGTACCATTGATGTTATCTGTAATAAGCATTTGCCAATGGCAGAGGCATTAGCCTCTTAAATCTTGACTTCTGGAATAGCTTCTAAATTGACCATTGACGATAACTCAGGAATGACTATATTTGATTGTGATTTGTTATCTTGAGGTTTAGTCAGTAGTTTAATTAACCATTTTTCAGTCTGCATCTGATCCTTTTTATTCCAGCGTACATTTAATCTTTGGGCTGGTTTCACAGGATGTAATGCTAAAATTACGAGTTGTATTTGGCTAGGATTAACTGAGTATTGTCTAGCCGTAGTCCACAGCTTCACCCGATCTTGCCAGCTTAAATGTGGATGGCGTATAGCCCATTCATAAAGCCTGGGAATACCTTGTTTAAATGCTATATTTGTTAATACTTGAATAAAGTGCTTGTCGTCATTAATTGCAAGAGGTGCAATAACTGGATTATCGACTAATAACTTTTTCCGAGATTGAAAAATTTCCGGTGCAAGTTCCTGTATTTGATCAACCCACTGAGCAATTTGAGGATAGGCATTTAATAAAGGTTCTACAGTCAGTCCTAAAAATAGTTGTTTCATCACCAAAGAGAAGTTATCTGCAACTATAGGGTCAAAGGCAGAGCGATTTGGATGATATTTTTGACTGGGTAATAGGAGTTGTTGCTGTGTTTTAGTAATTTGTTGAATATCGGCAAGATTAATTACTGGCATGGTGGAGAGAATATAACATCTCTCCCATGCAGCGGTAAGCTGCAAATTAATTACTTCGATTAATTATGCTTCAATACAGATATACAGCGTATTGCCGGTTGCAGGAAGTCCAGTTGCAGGAAGTAGAAAATTTAGTTACAAAGCTACGCACCAATTGGGTTTTAATGTTGATAGTTGAAGGCTGATGTAATTAGGCAAGATAGCCAGGGCAAGCGTATGTTTAATAGGAGTAAGTTTTTTGATTGAGATTATTAGAGTTCGTGCTACACCGGGGCAAATTGAGCAGATGCTACAAGAGTTAAAGTTTTATATTAAGGTAGCGGTAGATATTGAGCATCGGATTCTGGCTGGGGGAGGTGAAATGCACTTTTACTGTGAACAGGCGTTGCTAGAAGATGGCAGTAAGCAGAGCGATATTTGGGCTGCTAGTTTCAGACCTGATACACAACAGATAATCTATGAGTCTATGGTTAATCTCCGTCCCCGACAGAATCGTTCAATGGAAATTATGGACGTTAAAATTAGAGAACAGGTTGCCGCAATTATTATGGAGTTTCTGGGATGAATAGTGGCTTAACTTATGAGCAAGAAACCTTTGTGCAAGATAGTATCCCTGTTAGATTGGAAAAATTGGCAACTAATTTAGCACGGATAAGTCAACTTTTCAGTGACTCTACGCATGAGGATGTGGTCAAAAGCCTGATTAGAGAGACGATGTATTTTCTTGAGTGGATAGCCCCAGATATAGATATTGACAATGCTTTTGAGTTAGCAAACTTAGGAAGGTTTCTCACACGCTGGCTGTTTAACTGGGAACAAGCCTGGAATAACACAGAAGCTAAAAACCAGATTATTCAAGAACTTGGCATTTGGTCAGACAGTGTTTTGCAAATGTCAAAATTACCTGCTGTACAACAATCCTAATTGATAATGACTCAATCCCAACCTCCATTACCAGAACCTAAACTAGAATCTGCTGGTATTACCTCTGACCAGTATTTTGAATTTACTCCAGAAAAACTAGAACTGAGCAACGGATATTTGGGTTATGGTGGACAAGACCAACTTGGGTTTCATTTGTCTGTTCTCACCAACATGGGATTGTTGACAGCAGTTCGACATACAAATTTGTCGCTGTGGCTAGAAGCGCTCAAAGGTGTGGTAAGAGAAAAACTACCGACTGTCAACGCCCAACCAGAAGTAGCAGAAGCAATGCTCAATCGATTTAATCGAGCGATTGCAGACTTGGAGGCAGTGATTGAGTATCTGGGACAATAAAATCTGGAAGTTGAGCGATGTTTACGACGATGCTTGTGTCAAACATCAGGTGTAGCGATAGGCTACGTTTTGTCGGAGGCGATCGCATCTAACAACAGTAATCCCATTTGCTTCAATAAAGCAATGTTACCATCAGGGCAACCATGTTGAATTAGGCACTTGGCACAGCCAGTATCGCAATTACAATCTCGTGCGATCGCTCTAGCAGCACTAGCAAGTTTTGGCAGATGTTTAAACACAGCCTCAGCCGCACCATTACCACCATCACTGGTATCATAGAAATAACCTGTGTAATTATTATTTTCCCCTAACTCCTTCACTACTGTAAAATTCACCTGTTTTGGGTCAACTCTAGCCACCAGCTGTAACGCTCTCATAATTTGATGCCCAAAGCTGTGGATAGCAATCAAGGTACTGGAATATTCCCACAACTGTTGATAGCCCGGTGGAATCGGTTCTCCACTACGGGTTAAATTGGTTCTAGTTTCCAAGGCATTGTGCTGGAGGTATTCCCGCGCACTTGAGTTAATCGCTACTTTGACCATTGGTGCTGAAAATTGAGTACGGAAAGGCTGCTCAAACTTTTCTTCTGACAGGGTTTTCACAATTACAGCCTTACGTGTGAGTTTGCTACAAAGTGGACAACGACGTTCTTTAGGTAGCGGCTCTTTGTAGTTAAGACACCGCTTGTTCAAACAAGTCTGCTCGTAGATTTGGGTCATTAAACTGTAACCACTGGTAATGTGTTTAACCTCACCAAAACTAAGTTCCAGGGTTAAGTATTCCTGACAGTCATCAACTTCAATGACTTGAGAAAACAGCAATGGTAACTTCACCGGATCTGTCAGCACTGTTAGGCTGCTGGTTTCTGAGTCTGTAACTGCAACTGTAAACAGTGAGCTATCTGCTGTCTGTTTTAAAATTGCTTGCTTGCTGTTCAAGTCAAGGGAGATGCACTGATAAGTCAGCATTCGTCCATTGGCATCTTGTCGTTTGTAGATGGCTTGGGGATGGACTTCCCGGTGAGCAATATCTTCTGAGATTTCCTCCAGTTCTTCCCCAGATTCTGCATCTACTAGCTTGATGGTAGTTTGGGATAAGCCACCCCGAAAGTTAACATCTTTATGAGGATAACCCTTTGCCCACAGTCCATTACGACCTTTATTTAGATGCCCTTGGGCTAACAGAAGTTTTGCTACCTCGTAAGCGGCTGTGCCAAAGTAGTGCTTGATTTTATTAGTAGGAATACCAGTTTCTGCGGCTGCACACATCAAATGTTTAGCAGCAAAGATGGGATATTCGTCATTAAAGAATACTTCCTCAGCTTCTGGCGATACCAGCATTTCTGGATGTTCTGCTACATAGCAGTCTATGGGATTGAGAGCATTGGGAAGCAGCACTGTCAGTCCAGACTGAGAACGTCCGGCGCGGCCACTGCGTTGCTGGTATGCCATTTTAGAACCAGGCCAGCCACGCAAAATGCAACATTCTAATTCTGGTAGGTCAATTCCAGCTTCTAATGCTTCTGTGGCAATAATCCACTTGATCGTGCCAGACTGGAGTTGGTCAACTACTTCTGTCCGACGCTCAGAAGTTATGCCACTGTAGAATGCGGCTACTTGGTTTGATTTGAGTAATTCTGTTAGTTCCCGCACGCTGCGACGGGAGTTACAAAAGGCGATACCTGATTTACCTTGATTGAGCAAAAATTGAATTATTCGAGCGGTATCACCAGTTAGATTGTAACTGGGCTGAGTGATAATTATTTGTCTAGATGGTGAAGCGGCTCCACTTTTGCGAATCCAAATCAGGGGTTTGGGGTTGAGTTTAGTTGGTTTCAAACCGGAGATTTTCAGAGCCAGTTGTTTAGGATTACCACAAGTGGCACTCAGGAAGATAAATTGCAGTTTCTTGGAGTCGCCGCCGTAATGATCTACTGCTAGTTTAATGCGACGAATCAGCCAGGACATATTTGCGCCATAGCTGCCTGAGAGGGTGTGAGCTTCGTCAATTAATATGTAGCGCAATCGCTGATAAAAGTTTGCCCAATGCGCGGATTTCCAGGCTTGCTTGAGTTGAAAGTGGATTAATTCTGGTGTGACACCTAATATATGCGGTTCACTCTTGAGGATTTGTTCTCGTTTTTCTGGTTTGACATCTCCAACGATCATTGCCAGTATAGGTCTGGATTGTGTTGGTATGGTAGAGAGTAGTTCAGAGATTTTGTGGAACTGGTCTAGCGCCAATGCTCGTAGTCCATAAAATGCTAATGCTCGATGTTCTTGATTTATACAACCTTCCAGAATGGCGGGGTATGTGCTGAGGGTTTTGCCACTGGCTGTGGGAGAGGTGAGGATTAAACTTTTACCTTGTCTAATTGCTTGTAAGGCTTGAAGTTGGTGAGAGTAAAGTTGGGTGATTCCTAATGATTGAAGTGCTTTTATTAATTGCTTTGGTAGGTCATGAGGGATATTTTTAAGATTAGGTTCTTTGGCAGGGATAGTCTGTTGCCAAAGTAAATCTTCACCAATAAATTCAGTAATATCTGTTGGTTCATTAAGATGGTTATTTGAGTTGGAATTTTCTGTAATGGGTGTACTAGGTGGTGTCCAAAAGCTTTGTAGCAGGGCATTGTAGTTGGGCGTGGTCATAGTCGTAGTCTTCGCTCACTGCCCTAAAAAATCCCCCATTGGGGGAGTGATACTGAAAAAATATGTATTTATCATAACCTTTGCTACGTATTGCCTCACCCTGGGCATAAGAATATTCAGCACACAGTGCGCTACATATAACTTACCTCTGGTCGGTTTCAAGGACTTTGAGATGATTAACATCTAAATGCCTAAATATTACCCTGAACTCCGATTGACATTTTATCCTACGTTTGGTAAGATTTTCTTACAAACGGTAATATAGTGTGCTGCACTATGACCCCAGAAAATGTAAAGGTCAAGCTCATAGAAGTGTTTAAAGAAATCCAGAGCGATAGCGGATATGAAGGACAGCCAATCACAGAAACAACTTGTCCTATCAATGATTTAGCATGGCTTGACAGTTACCTCTGGCCTGTTGCCATCACTATGTTGGCTACGGAACTTAACGTGAACATCCCTAATGACAAAAACATTTTTTTGTCAGAGGATTGCACGCGGCGACTCACCATCAACGAATCAGCTGATGTAGTTTGTGAAATCGTCAGTAAAGAGGAGAAACGGAGATGACTGAAGCAAAAGACAAGAAAGCAATAATTGCTTCTCGCATTCGCGAAGCACGTAAGATGGCAGGTTTGTCTCAGGCTCAGGTAGCTCAAACTCTTGGTCTACATCGACCCTCTATTTCTGAAATAGAGGCAGGCAAGAGAAATGCTTCCGCCGAAGAAATTACAAAGCTTGCAGAAATTTTTGATGTCAGTGTGTCATGGCTACTTGGTGAAGGTGCGAATAAGGTCGATGTCCATGACAATAAACTTCAGCTTGCTGCTAGAGAACTCCAAAAGCTTAAGCCAGAAGATTTAGACCGACTGTTAACATTACTTGCTTCAATGCGAACGGGGAGAGACAACCTGTGATTAGTAATATTAGTTACCTTGATACCAAGTGTAGGAAAAAATCTGTGGCTAATCAGAGGCAAGAATTGGCTCAACAGGCCATGCTTAAATCAATCGATATTCGGAAACAAGCTGGTTTAGACCTTAAAAGCCCGGCTTGTGTCTATAACTTGTGCGACAAACTCAATGTCAAAGTTAAGTTTGTTGATATTAGTAGCATGGAAGGCATATATCTCAAAGGAGATGAACCACAAATATGGCTTTCTGCGCTGCGACCCCTTACTAGGCGTAACTTTACCTGCGCTCATGAACTCGGACACCACGTTTTTGGACATAGCTCAACGATTGATGAACTAACAGAGGATTCGGAGAAATCTAAGACTTTCCATCCTGACGAGTTTCTGGTTGACTCCTTTGCAGGTTTTTTACTTATGCCAACTTTGGGGGTGAGAAAAGCATTTGCTTCGCGTGGCTGGGATATTGCTTCAGTAACGCCACTTCAGATTTTCACGATTGCCTGTAGTTTTGGTGTTGGGTACGAGACTCTGATCAATCACATGACTTATACCCTAAAAATGATTAATCGCATCAAAGCTGCGTCACTTCAAAAATCTACACCCAAGTCTATCCGCCAAGATTTTCTTGGGTGTTCATCAGCAGAACCGTTGATAATTGCTGATGCACATTGGTCAATGCCTACACTTGATGCTGAAGTTGGAAGTCATCTTCTACTACCAAACACAGCAGAAGCAACGAATGACACTATCACTTTCCAAGAAAATCACTCACAGGGTCGTCTCTTCCGAGCTAATCGTCCTGGTATTGTGCGCGTTTACTGTCGTGACGCTGAGTGGGCAGCTTTTGTTCGGGTTTCGCGTTATCAGTTTGTAGGACTAAGCAAATATCGCCATCTTGAGGAGCCGGAAGATGAGTAATAGTGAGCCTCTCCCCATTAACGAAACAAACCTCTCTTGCGCTTGGAGTCGTATATTTCTACACATTATCGATAATCCTGGCAAAGAAATTTCGCCATTGGTGGTTAGTTTAACAGGTTTTAGCAGCGGTATTGTAAATGAAGACAAATCAGTTCGAGATGCTCTTGATAATTGCCTTGTAAAGAACAAAAAACAAAAAATTCACACAGTTGCAAATACGATTTTTCCTAGTTCTCTCTGGCGAATGGCTAAGTATGACCGAAAGAAATTCTTTGAGATTTATCTTAATGCTCTTCCCAGATACAAAGCTGCTGAACCGTCGAAAAACCGACGTGGCATTTACTTTGAAAGGCTGATTGGTTTTGGTTCTGGGCCCCACAATGGCAACCAACTCGAACACATCATTTTTGAGTATAATTCACACCCAACAATCAGAAGAAGTATGTTCCAAGCTTCTATCTTTGATCCAGGGCGAGACCATATTCCTAATTGTAGGCAACTAGGCTTTCCTTGTTTACAACATCTTAGCTTTGTACCAAATAATCAAGATAAAACCCTTGTTTTAAATGCTTTCTACGCAACCCAACAACTTTTTGATAAAGCATACGGCAACTACTTGGGACTATGCAGATTAGGCAATTTCATGGCTTACGAAATGGGACTGACATTTGACCGGATGAACTGCTTCGTAGGTGTAGCAAAATTAGAAAGAATTGGAACAAGATCGCCAACTTTAACTCCAGTTATAGAGGCGGCTCGGAATATTATGCAACAAACAACTTGCGAACATACAATAGATCAAACATAGCTTTTTTCCAGACAAGCTTAATAAAAGATATTTACGGGTGAGAGTACTTTACGGATTTAAGGAAACAGAAATGTTTCTTTAGAGAGACAAAATGGGAACAAAACGTCAGAAACAGTCTAGCGAAAACGCCAATCAAAACAAACAGTTAAGTCTTGGAATTGGCGATAGTGCAGAAAAACCTATCTCATCGCCAGTTATCATTTCACATATTCTACCCGCCAAGCCTACAGTTGTATTCAATACTTATTGGCAATTCGCTGCCGAACGACAAAAGATATTTTATAAGAAGCTAGAAAATGCACAAGTGCCTTGGACTGATGATCCAATTCTTTCCACATACAAATTTACCAATGCCTACCGCGCAAGCGACCGCACGAGCCAGTACTTGATACGAAATGTCATCTATCGGGACGATCTACCATCTTCAATCAATGAGGTATTCTTTAGAATTATCCTCTTCAAAATTTTCAACAAAATTGAAACTTGGCAACTTCTAGAAAAAAATATTGGACATATTACTTATGCTGACTATTGCTTTGAACGCTACGATAAAATCCTCACAGAAACCATGCAGTCCGGTCAGACTATCTATTCTGCGGCATATATCATGCCATCGGGTGGCAAAACATTTGGATATACTACAAAGCACCGCAATAATCTCAAGTTGATTGAAAAGATGATGACTGATGATCTGCCACAGAAGCTAGCAGATTCACGGAATATGCACCAGGGTTTCGATTTATTACATAATTATCCAACTATTGGCGATTTTTTGGCATACCAGTTTATAACTGATGTTAACTACAGCGAGATTACTAGCTATAGCGAGATGGAGTTTGTAATTCCTGGTCCTGGTGCGCTTGATGGTATCCGCAAATGTTTTCTTGATCTGGGTGGTTTAAACGAACCAGAAATTATTAAATTCATGGCAGATATCCAAGAATCTGAGTTTGAGCGATTAGGACTAAATTATCATTCCCTTTGGGGACGGAGACTGCAATTAATCGACTGCCAAAATCTATTTTGTGAGGTAGATAAGTATTCTCGGATGAAACACCCTGAAATATCGGGAATATCAGGAAGAACACGTATAAAGCAAAAGTACTCAGTTAACGTACAACCAATTAGTTATTGGTATCCACCAAAATGGAAAATTAACCAAGCTATTGAAGAGGATATAAAAATTCAAGCTGCTTCCAAATCTAAATAGAAGGTATTACTAAACGAGGGGTGCAAATTTAAAAAATGTAAAATTATTTGCCCTCCTTGCAAAAGTTTCTAATCAACTCCGATAACTCTACAGAAGGCTTTGCTTCAGCAACTTTAGCATGGCCAAGTGAGCCTGCTTTCAGACTCTATTTTTTCATGCCCATAATCAGCAACACCAAATATAATCTCAAGATAAGGAGTGGATAATGGATTTTCGTAAGTATCAACAACAAGCCCTGAAAACTGATCAAGTTCCTACTAAAAGTGGAGATGGAATAATCATACCTCTGCTGGGTTTGGTTGGTGAAGCAGGTTCACTCCTCGCTGAATATAAAAAGCATCTCCGGGATAAAGATGCACATAAACTTTTTAAAGATTGTGTTGCAGAAGAGTTAGGGGATTTACTTTGGTACGTTGCTAACGTAGCCAGTAAATTTGATCTAGATTTGGCAGAAATTGCACAAATTAATCTGAATAAGTGTCGTGACCGTTGGGGAAGAAGAGATTCAGTACAAATAGATAGTCAAACTACAGCCTACATATTTGATAGTAACTTTTCCGAACACGAAAGTTTACCGCGACAGTTTGAGCTATATCTTACTGAAGTGAGCGAAGATAACTCAGTGAAAGTGAGAGCATTTATTAATGGTCAACAGATTGGAAATTACCTTACCGATAACTCCTACTTTAGTGATGGCTATCGCTTTCATGATATTTTTCATTTGTCTTATGCTGCTGTTTTGGGATGGTCGCCAGTCATTCGCAGTAACCTTAAACGCAAGCGTAAAAGTAATCCTCGTATTGACGAGGTTGAAGATGGTGGTCGGGCAATAGCTATTGATGAAGGTATATCAGCACTTGTATTCAGCTATGCCAAGGATCATGGGTTTTTGGAAGGCGTTGTAACGATAGATGACCAACTATTGAAAACTATAAAAAATATGACCTTGCATTTAGAAGTTCGAGAGTGTTCGCTAGGTGATTGGGAGAAGGCAATTGTTGATGGGTATAAAGTTTGGCGACAAGTAGAAAAAAATGGGGGCGGTAAGGTTATTATTGACATTGATACAAGTTCGATAAGTTATCAAGCAAAATAAAGTGGTAAACAGATCGTTTAATACTTCCTCCATCTGGTGTAAGTAAAAGTGGTGGTTCACATCAAGCGTTCACAGAAACCTGGCTGACTATTATGGTACTTACCATATGCCTTATTTCCTTTGCCTCCTGCCTTTTACCAACGTGAAATATTGACTTTGACTTACTTAAATAACTGATTTTGGATTTTAGACCGGAATCAAATATACAATCCAAAATCCAAAACTCTCAGTCAACTTTATGTTGATTAAGTTAACTTAAATAACCTGCTAACACTAAGAATTATTAGCAGTAAATCCTTACTTTCAGTACCCTTCTTAATAGACATCTCCAAATCCAGCATCATAGTTACTGCCTTAGCTAAAGCATTGATGCTTGTATTTGCTACCTCCTGACGCAAATAGTAAATGCGATTAGGATTGCTGATACTGCACAGTTGAGCTAATTCACTATCTTTCTTAACCCCAGAAGCGATCGCAGATTTAACCCACAGCCAAGTTCTAAACTGTGTTAGGAGAGTAGCAACAATCACCATTAATGGTTCCGAGCGTGACAGTAAATCATCCAACAGGTGCAAAACTTGATTACTTTCTCCTTGGCGAATAGCAGATGCCAGTTGTAGGCTATTCTGAGTCTGACATGGCACTAACTCTTTTACTTCTGCAAGTTCAAGTTGTCTGCCATTACCATAAATATACAGTTTGCGTAACTCTGTGGCTGCACGGGTCATGTCGTTACCAATTGCTTCTGCTAGATATTCCACTGCATCCTTTGACAATACCAGCTTGATTTTTTTAGCCTGAGTACTGATCGCCTTCTCAATTAAATCAGCACGCCAAGGTGGTATCAATAGAAACTCAAACAACTTGGCATACTTGACAATATGTTTGTAAATCTTCAGCCGCTTATCTACAGTGGTGGCGACAAACACCAAAATTGTGAATTCAGGCACTTGAACAAGCTGCTGCAAAGTTTCTAACTCAGTATCACCCCACTGCTTGAGGTGGCAATTTTCGATAATTACCAGTTTTTTACTACCTGTCAGGGAACAAGTGCGAGCTACGCTAATAGCTCGGTCAAGGCGATCAGCTGGAAATCGGTGATAGCAAAGTGTGAGCCATTGGGAATCAATCTCTGCTTTGTATTGGTTTAGCTGTTCCTGAATAGCGTGTTGGTCGTCGCCTGTCAGCAAGACAATCATGCTTTTACCCTCCCATTACTGCTCTTGTTGGCAGTTTTAATTAACACAGTCATTGGTTGTTGACTTTGGGTAGCTCGTTGCAGCATTTTAGCGATCGCTTCTTTACTACTCTCAAACTTATTCAAGTAAGCTGGTGTAACCTCTAAAATTGCCTTGTCACCTTGCAATTTAACAAGATGAGCATGAGCCAACAGCTTTTGATTGCTGGGTTTAGCTATATCCATCACCTGCTGCCAAATTTGAGCCAGGTTAGTAGTCTGGGCTGCAACTGTTGGTAAGAATTTGTCATCATACCCTTTGTCATCTACAGGTTTAGCTGTCACCTTGTTTGTGGTGTATACTCCAACTGTCGGTAGCAACTTGCCGTCATGCACAGGTTTAGCAGTTAACGTCTTGGTTGCACAGACAGGCAATAAACTGGGTATCAGGTTCAGTAAGCAAACTTCTAGCCACACAGCAGCATTTACTGTGTACCGAAGATAGTTTTCTGCTTTTTGTAACTCTGCTAGAGACAAGTTAAGCGTCTCGAAATTCCAGTGATTTGCTAAAACCTTGAGTTGAGCATAGCTAACACAACCAGTCAGCAGGGATTGCTCTTTGGGTGCAGATTTGATAATCAGTAAATCTCGGTATGTTTGCAGTAAATTAGAGAGAATCAATTTGGGTGTTTTACCAGAATCTACTAGAAGTCTTGCTACTTGCAGCAAGTTAAAGGTGTTGTTCGTGGATATTGCCTGTAAAATTGAGATTAATTCTGTTTCTGTAACACCACCAGCAATTTCCATGACATGATTGGCAGTGATATCTTCATCTAAAAGACTCACCTGACCCAGTAATTGCAGTGCATCCCGCAATCCACCATCGCTGAGTCGGGCGATCGCTGTCAGTGCTTCCTCATCAATAGAGATAGATTCTGCATCTGCTACAATACCGAGGTGCTGCACAATTGCCTGAACAGACAAAGTGCGGAAATTAAACACCTGACAACGGCTGACAATGGTAGGTAACACCTTGTGCAGTTCTGTTGTGCAGAGAATGAAAACAACATGAGATGGCGGTTCTTCAATACACTTAAGTAAAGCATTGAAGGCGTTGCCAGTTAGACAATGACACTCATCGAGAATAAAAATTCGGTAACGTCCTGCAACAGGTGCTAAGGTACTGCGCTCAATTAAAGCACGGGCATCATCTACACCATTATTAGAAGCAGCATCAATTTCACTGACATCTAGGCTATTACTGGTTTCAATTGAACGGCAGGATTGACAAATACCACAAGGTTGGTCAGTTGGTTTTTTAGTGTTGAGGCAATTGAGGGATTTAGCAAATATCCGAGCAGTTGAAGTTTTACCTGTGCCTCTAGAACCTGTAAACAAATAAGCTGGTGCAATTTGCAGGTATTTGACAGCATTAGTCAGAGCAGTTTTGATGTAGGGCTGTCCAACTAATTCGGCTATTGTCTGGGGTCGATATTTTTGATGTAGGGCGATTGTAGACATAGGATTCATTAACCTTAAGTTTTCGCCCTTACCCCTGTTAAGGGGGTGTAATTTTGAAAAAGGGACTGGGGATTAGGGACTGGGAACTGGGAAAACTTGGAAGGGGATTCAGACCTAAACCTTGTTTTGTTCGCGTAGCGTCTCGTAGAGAAAAAAACTTTTCCTAGTCCCCAGTCCCCAGTAAGATTTACCGATACCAGAAGTTGAGTACACCTAATTATTTAAACGTTGAAACAGGTGGATAAGTTTATGGGATTTACAACCGATTTATAGCCATTTTAGAATTCATATCCTTGGCTCATAAAACGCTAAATTTATCTTTTTTCCTTGCCTCCTTAAGCAGTAGCAAATTCTGTTAAACCTCGTTTACTGGGATGATGGAAACCCAAAACAATATCGGCTTGGGGTATTCCGGCTGATAGCAAATCATCAACAACGCATAAATTAGTTGCATCTTCTTCCACCCAAACTTTGCCGTTTTTAATGCAGAGATAGATGATAATATACTGTATCTGCTTTTTGTCATCCCAGCCAAATCGAAACCAAAGATATTGATCCCTTGTTTCATCAAAAGCCAAGCGATCGCTTACTTCAACTCCCGCATCTTTTATAACTTGAGTATTAGTAGTTTCGTAATACTCACTCAATATTTTCTTGATAGCATTGCGGTATTGCTCTAGCTTATCCATTGCCGAATTTCCTCCTTCTCTGTATTTACAACTATTAACAGTAGGTGATTTTCATTGATGACTGCTTGTACAGATTTACGTTGAAAAAAGTTCTCATAGACAACATCATCAACAGCTAAATAAAGCTTATATTCTGGCTCTGTAAGTTGAATGAGTTTCCGATAGACTATGTATTGTCCCAGCGCATTATGAAAATCATACATCAGTGATTTGCCCACAAAGCTCTTGATTTCTACAACAATCTTCTGTCCCTGGCGTTCTGCGGCGATTGGTTTTTCTGCTGCTAGGTCGGCGTAGAGTTCAGCATCCTCATATTTGATAAAATAAGGATCATCTGTGATAGTCCAACCGTCTTTTATCAATGCGTTCTTGACTTCATTATGATATATGTCTTTTGCTGGCATGGTGGAACTATTGAGTAATACTCTGATTGTAAAGTGTTTACTATATTAGGTAACAATTAGATTCTAAAACATACTTTTCTATCTTTCCTTCTTGCACCCTGCTTTGCTTCCTTTTTTCTTGATAAAACTGGATAACTTTGGTATTTTGGCGGCAAATAGTCGGATATCTACCGCCAAAATGCACAGTTTCTATTTGTCAAAATCGAGGATTTTCGTTCATATTGTCAGTTTTGTCCAGAGTTCCTCAAATCCCCGTCTAAAATAAACACCACTCGTATCCAAAACACCCTACAAAA
Source organism: Nostoc sp. UHCC 0251 (assembly GCF_034932245.1). Classification (NCBI taxonomy): domain Bacteria; kingdom Bacillati; phylum Cyanobacteriota; class Cyanophyceae; order Nostocales; family Nostocaceae; genus Nostoc; species Nostoc sp. UHCC 0251. The sequence continues at coordinate 44,174 of NZ_JAYGHD010000002.1, read as the reverse complement.
CTTCAAGATTGCGATTAACATTTATTAAGCATTTAGAGTGTAAAGTGGCAGTAAGAATTGACGCATTTCCATTTGCAGTTCTGGATTTGGTCTATCTCCATAAGGAACCAACATGGCAGGATGATCTGATTGTTGCAAGTGCATTTTGATAGCGGAACTAGGAATTGCCTTGGCTGCTTCTACTAAATACTTGAGGTTAAACTGAATATTCAATGACATTTCTGATGGTAGATGAGCAGCAATAACCTGATCGCCTTTGCCAAACTCCCGTTCAATTGATAATCGTAACTGCTGCAAAGCTCCATCAAACTGTAAGTAAATACCTTTCTCTTTTTTATCTGTTAACACAGCTAACCGTTCCAGTGCTTTGACTAAGAATGCTTTTTCTAGGATTACTTCTCGGTCAAAGCTAAATCTTGCCAATAGCTGTTCGCAGTCAGGGTAAGTTCCTTCCAAACATTGACATCTGAGGATAATATCTTGCCAAGCAAAACCCAAGCGATTACTTTGGGCATCATACAACAGATTAATAAATTCGACAGAATCATCCAAGTTACGCGCTAGTTCCTTGAGGACTCGACCAGGAATAGTAAATTGTATCTCTTTAGATTCTACTTGTTTACGGGGTTTTCTACCAATTCCTTGAGTTGAAAGTTCAGTGGTTGCGACTCGATGCCCATCAGTACCAATAAACTTTAACTTCTCCTGTGTAAGTTGGATATGAACTCCGGTCAAGATATATTTATTTTCATCAGTGCTGACAGCATAAATTACACCTTTCAAACCATCTTTGAAAACTGTTGTTGGCAGAGGAATGGGAGTAGCATCAATTGTAGAACTAGGTGGAAATTCCTCAGCACTAATGCCTCTAACTTCATATTTTCCATCAGCATCAGATAAACCCAGAGAGCAGATTTTCGTTTGCTTCTCCTCATCATTAAGCTGTATAATCTGAGTCTGACTACTGAGGTTAATATTACCATTAGGGCAATGCTTAACTATCTCAAATAGCATTTCTACTGGCACAGTAATTTCACCCTTGAGCAAAACTTGAGCTTCAAAACTTGCCTGAATTGTTAATGCTAAATCAGTAACCGTTAAATGTATCTGTTGTGTTTCGATATCTGCAATGATTAGAGCATTAGCAAGAATAGGATGGGTAGGTTTAGCTGGGGTAGCACAACTAACTAAAGAGAGTGCATCGTGAAATTTAGTTTGTGAGCAGATTACCTCCATTCCTGATTCTATAAGTGGTTGAGAGTTTAACTCTGATTTGGCAGAACGTTTATTAGTACGCTTATTTGAGATAGGCTCAGTTGAAGTATCAGCATCAGGAGATGTAGATTTTTTCTTTTTACCTGTAGATATTTCTGGGATATTTGCTGATACTTCATTTTCGGCTTTAGGAGTAGCTACACTTGTTTGTTTTGTCTGATTGGCAGGCTTTACCCTTTGTTTCGATGCTGTTTGAGTCATGATAATTTATTTCTGGTTGCGTCATTGTTAGAAAGGTGACTGCGATAGCAGAAAATAAAGGATGTGAAGTTTTGAATCAGATGCTTTTACTCTATGAGACATACAGAGTTTTACTGATACAGCGGATTTCAAGGAAAGTGTTGTACACAAGCTAAGTCTCAAAGCCAGATATAAAGCCTGTTTTACTTCTGAATTTTGCTGTATATCCCATTTAACGGCTCTCAGGTAAGCCTTTATTCTGATCACAGCTTTCGGAGTATCTGGCTCCGCTCCTGAATTATTTCTACAAATGCCTCCAAAAGTTCTTTCCAATGCTTTTTAAACTGATAACTTTGCTGTTATTAGCAGATTCTTCTGTAGTGTTATCACCCAGCATAGAATCAGTTTCCAGCAAAGAGTTCAGTAGTGATAGTTGATGCTCAATATCTGCCACATCGCGGTATATTCGAGACGGGTCTATTTTCATTCCTAAAGGTGTAGGAACGATTTTCAAATATTTGTTTAATGTCTCTAGATAATTTCTATTGGCAAATTGTCTTTGTGCTACATAAGGGCGCAAAATCTCCAGTAATTGGATAGCTCTTTTGATTTCTAGAGAATCAGAAGTACTATCAATTTGAGGTTGGCTTTCTCGGTAGCCTTTCATTTTCTTCTCAGCCACGAGATTGTGGAATTTAGAAACTGCTTGTTGATAATTACCGAAAGAGTAAACTTTTTGCTGAGATTTGTAGCCGACCCTACCCCACTCAACAGTTAGATTACCTTGCTCAACTTTTGCACTCCAGAATTTGTTACTGTTCTGAGCCGCATTTACAAATATTAAGTAAACTTCCATATTTTTGACATAATTTAGAGTAAAGTATTGCCATGTCAAATGAACATCTGTTGTTGAGATATTCATTTGACAAAAGCTTCAAATCATTACTAATTTGGGAATACCTAATTAGTGCGGAACCTCGAAGTACGAAGACCTTTCTTAGACACCTGCACAGGACTGGAAGCTGGTCGCGCAATCTTTGACCAAGACTGCATCCGCTCAACAGCAGCAGCATCTTGAACAGCTAAAGGGGTGATGTTTTGCTGACAATTTTCTAAATCAGCCAGTGTGACCTGCTGAGGTCTTCCCTCATCGAAAGCCAGTAATGCTGCTTCTGATGCCAGGGTTTCCAACTCAGCACCACTAAACTTGTCGGTGCTAGCAGCGATCGCCTCTAAATATTCCTGTGGAACTTCTATACCAAAGCGTTCCAAATGAATCTTGAGAATCTGGCAGCGTTCCAACTCAGTAGGCAGGTCAACGAAGAAATTCTCGTCAAACCGCCCTTTTCTCTTGAACTCAATAGGCAGCGCTGTTGGGTCATTACAGGTTGCCACCACAAACACCCCCGCCGTACACTCAGACATGAAAGTGAGGATATTTCCCAGAATCCTTTGTGAGACTCCAGAGGTATCGCCATTAGCTGAAAGTGCTTTCTCGACCTCATCAATCCACAAGATACAGGGTGCGATCGCTTCAGCAGTCTTGAGTGCGCGGCGGACATTGCCCTCAGATTCTCCCACCAGGCTACCAAGCATCGAGGCAATGTCTAATTGCAGCAGTGGAAGGTTGAGTATGGTTGCAATGTTCTTTGCTACTATCGATTTACCCGTCCCTGGTGGCCCTGCTAGTAGCACCCCTTTAGGCTGGGGTAGATTTAGCGATCGCGCTTCCTGGGAAAATAATCGGCTGCGGCGTTGCAACCAATCCCGCAATAAATCCAAACCACCAAAGGGTATGGTCGCCAATTTACCCAATTCAATACCCATCTGAGACAGTAGGCGGGTTTTGTATTCGACAACCAAAGGGATGACCGTAGTATCAATTACTATACCTTTAGAAGTTAATCGCTCCTTAACAGTCAGCCGCAGAAAGTCGCTAATTTCCTCCAAGGTTAGCCCTAATGCTGCTCTTGCCAAGGTTTCTTTATCTTCAATGGTGAGAGATACGGTAAAAGTTACCTCTTGCTCACTGGCAGATTCTTGCAAGTACAGCAAATATGATTCTAAGTGGTCTTGAATTTGCTCAATGCTGGGCAAAGGAACTTCACAGCAAGGAATTAGCCTCAGCAGGGATTCGTGCAGTTGAATGTTTTGACCTAAAAACACAATTCGCTTTTCAGTCGGTTTGAGGCGATGGTACAAGTTTTTTACTCTGGTGAGGATTTCCCAACTCAATTGCAGGGAGTTTTTACCCACAAAAGGGTGAACATCTCCCAGGATGAAAACCCCATTACCGCCGAAATTGTTGATGTACTCGAACACATATATTAAAGGGTCTATGTGAGGCGGCTTTTTATACGTCTCGACTGATTTGAACACCAGTCCACCGTCGTCAGCAATCAGACATTGCTCCAAGCCGGAAACTCCCAAATTCCAGAAGTACACAGGACTGTTAAGTTTGTCCATCACTTCAGTAGTTAACCACTGAATGATAGTGGCTTCTTCGGGGGACAGAACATCTATTGCCACGATGGGTATTTGAGAATCAATGGTGGTTATCAGGTTTGATAGTTTCATTGTTGCTAATTTTGATCGGGTACGGGAGAAAGTTTTTCGTGAGTGGTAACAAGATGCACGACTACTTCGTAAACTTCGGCATCGCCGTTAAACACTTCAGCAACTCCAGAAGAATTTGGATGAGCAATGGCGGAAATTAGGGCATTGACTAAAGCGCACAGTCCCTCCGCATTTCCTTTGATAATTACTGGTTCCCGCGCTCCTTTTGAGGGGTAAATATGGAGCATCGGATAATCTTCAGGTAGTTCGCTCATAGAAAAATTGTGCAGGGGGATTTTCCTCGTCCCCCATCGAATGTTTAGTGGTGGAATGACACGAAGACAAGGAGGAATTATTAAAGAAGTCTTTCGCCTATCTCCCTTATCTCCCCACTCTCCCTTGTCATCATTTATTGGTACAACTGTTGTTGATGAGTAATCGTACTACGAAGCTTTTGCTGAGATTCTGGTTTGTAAATGCGATCGCCCTTTACCACACCCAAAGCTTCCTCAAAGGGTTGAGTTGCTTCTAGGCACGACAATCCCTCAAATCCCTCGGCTTCTATTTTCACTTCGCCTGTAACAGTGTCAAAATGTATCAATATTGCTCGTTCCATAAGTTACCTCCGTACTTGTTGAGTTTGCTGATGTGCTGAAAATGCGAGACGCAAAGTATGTACCTGACCATTGGTTTGTTCTGTGATGGTGCATTCTCCCAGATGTTCTTGTAACTGGGCTGCTTTAGCGCAAACCATCTTCTGTCCGTAGGCTTGTATTAGGATGTGAGAAAAGAAGTTTTCTCCTAGTCGGGGTACAGTTTCATAGGCATCATGGATCAATTGATACACTCCTGCCTCCCGATCCCACTTGAACCCGATATCTGCACGGACACTTAAACTATGACCAGGGACAACAATCTCAGCACTTTGTCCTTGGGAGTCGTCGTAATAACCTCTCAGCGATTGTGGTTTTTCATAAACTTGGACGGTAAGCTGCAAATCTTGTAAAGCTTGTACTAAACATTCACGGTTAGTTAGTTTTGTAGTGACAGTTGAAAAGTGCGACATTTCCTACCTCTAAATACTGTGGACTGGTAAATTAATGGGAACAGTAGTGATAGACAAGGAAGCAAAAAGTTCCTACCTATCACTTCTCCTCTTAGTTCCGTAGCAAGCTTGGGAAGTGTGGGCGTATTGTCTTCCTTCTTCCTCTACAACGCCACTTGACGCCAGTCGCCTCAAGTCGGGAAACCCGCCCACAGCGCTGGCTCCTTTATGCCGGGAACCCGTCCACCGCAGTGGCTCCCCCACACCTCGTTTTCGATCAAGGACGATACAGACACGTTCTTGATTGTTTTTTCTAGCGAAGTTTGAGAGACATCGCTGTAGCTTTGGTTAAGCCCATACCTTCATCACTTGTTAATCGTTGGAGATGGCGTTGTTCATCCAGAAGCTTGGAACAAATTTCGTCCATTTTTTCCTGTAACTGAGAACGCCCTTGTGAATCCAGCTTTTTAGCATCCACAGAAGCGTTTTCGAGAACATTTTCTAGATGAGCCATCATTTGTCCAAGGCTGCTACCTGCTTCAAAACTGGCGTTAGCCAAAAGCATTTGGACTTTTTTGAAATGGCGTTCCATCTTCTTCTTGAAGTTGACTGGCTTACGTCCTGGTTCCCAATTGCTCAAATCTTCAAGCAACTGGGCTGCTAGTTGTTCTCCTCCTGCGATTGCTGATTCCCTCAGTGTTTGTTCTAAATTTCTGTCATACTGTTCGATAAACCGAGTTATTTGCCCTAAGCATTCAGCTTGTTTCTCTGACAGTTGTTCACTGATGGCGGGAATAATGACAGGACGACCAATTACTACTTGTAAATAGTCCTCTAGTTCCTCTAAACAGGGAAAAGCTTTGGCTAAGTTCTGCTTAACTTCTTGTTGTTGTTCTACAGATAACTGCCAAGCATTGAGTGAGAGAAATTTGTCAATACGTTCTTGATAGTCTGTGTACCCCTTTTCATACTCTTCTTTCAGTTGAGTGCGTAAAACAGGTGCAATATTATCTCGAATTCCGATTAGTTGATTCCAGACCAAGGGCGCTAAGTCTATAGAACAAATCCAATCACCATTGTCATAATTCATCCATTCTTGGACTGAAGCAATTTCTTGCCTTAATTGGTTTGCTGCTTCGTCTAAAGCTTTGAAAACTTTGATGCCCTTTAAACCAACTTCTGAGGTTGTAACCTTCACTAAGTCAGATTCTTGTTCATCTTGAGAATATTTGAGAACATCTGTCCATTTTGGAGCATTACTCTTGGTTGTCTTCTTTAACTGAATCTTGAAACGGATGCGAGTTTTATTCAACTTAGAGATGTTATATCTTTCAACAACAGCGTCTTTTAGAAAGGTTTCGCTTGAATGTGTAATCACTGCTTGTACCACATTTACTAGGAATAATAACTTTTACCCTCAGTAAATAAAGCGTAAGCTTTACCTTTTTGCCACTAATTTAGGCTATAATTTTATTCATAAAACTCATTTAATTGCTTACTAAATATAGTTAATTTTGATTGTAATTTTAAAAATAATTTGAGACTAAAAAGCTGCTAAAATAAGATTATTAGCAGAAATATTGTAAAAAAAAAGACAGTCTTTCTATAGTTAGTAAGCAGTTCTTAAAGTGAGCAAATGTTTCATAAGACATTATCTATTTCATAATCTAGCAATCATAAGCTAATCGTCATTTATTTTTCCAGATTTATTCGCTTGTAGTAAGGGCTTAAGACCTGCTTTCATGCAATTTAAATGCTCATTAGCTTATTTGATTTGTGAAAACCACAAGGCACAGAACCCCGATTTATCTAATAAATCGGGGTTCTCATTGTTCACGAATGATTAATCGCAATTGTGTGTCGAGATTGCTATACACAATTATCACCGGATAACTAATATCCGTTGTCTAGCGCGTGAGCTAGAAACATAGTACAAACGATTAAACTCTCTAATCTTTGCCAAGACTGCCTTACTGTCATCTCCTCGTTCTGGATAAAGTCGCTTACTCAAATCTTTACCATCAATACCCGCTTCTAAGAAAGTGCTACCTTGGCTATTGTGAACAGTTAATGCAAAGCAGTTTCTGATGTTGGCAAACTGCTCGGAATGTTTGTAGTACTGCTTCCATAGAAAGGGATTACGCTTGGCACTTTTGAGTAAGCGTTTGGTTTCTTGGTCAAATTGTTTTTGCTCATCTTCATGCAGAACATAGATTTGACGCACAATCCCTTCATCTGTCTCTACCTTTAACCTCCAAGTATCATAGTTGTTATAACGATCCCCAAAAACATCTAAAACAGTAAACTCTGTAGATGTAGAAAGAATCGTAGTTTTACCATCAGGAGCCATCACAGGATCTCTGGTGATTAATCTCTCTCCAGGAATAAAGCGATTGATATTTTCACCATATAAATGTGTGCGAATCTGCTGATTGTAAAAGTCAACTTGAGTATTAGTCCAGGACAAAATTCGGAAACAATCTGGGTTTTGAGCAAATTCTTTAGACATTTTTTTGCAGGCATAACGCAGCAAAGTTTGACGTTTAACCATCAGCGCCCCATTACTTTTATCAGGCAGATATTTGGCATAAGGCTCAAAAGGAAACTTGCTCTTGGTGACTGCATAGCGAGAAGCGGTGACAAACTCTAACAAAGGGCTACCAGTTCCCTGACGCACAACTTGAGTCAATACTGCTTTATCTGGCACTTGAAAACTAGGGGATTTTCCTTCATTAACTGGATTTAACTGTGCTGGGTCGCCCATGAGAATAATTTTGATTTTTGTCCAGGTGGATGATTGGTTAGCAACATCCTCAATCCAGCGCCAGAGTTGTTTGCCAATCATGGAACATTCATCAATAAAGACAACATCAAATAGATTGATGTAAGAAGGCCCTGTTTGGTCAAGTACTTTCTCTTTACCTCTAGTTACCATACCCAGTCCTAACAACTGGTGAATAGTAAAGAATTCTACGCCAGTTACGCCATTTTCTGCCGCCATGCGTTGCAGCACACCTACAGCTTTATTAGTGGGTGCAGTCAGTACAACTCGCTTACCTGTAACGACAAGAACTTTAACTAGTTGGAAAACAATAGTTGACTTGCCGGTTCCAGCATAGCCAACCAGCAGAAATAAAGCAGCCATCACAGTTGGCTGTATAAATGTCCACATTGCATCTAAAGCTTTTTGCTGCTGCTGGGTGAGTTGAAATGGAAAAGAACCTGTTGCAGCGAAAGTAGGAAGTGTTTGGATCATCATCGCTTCGCTAATTCCATTAATTGATCCACTCAATGCAGCGATAGCTGTTGGTTTTGCTTCTCCGAAAAAGAATACTCCTTTTGGTTTGAGGAATATATGTTTCTATATCCATTCGGCATCATCAGAAATCAATATATTGAAAGTTTTTTAACATTCAGATGATTTAGTTAAATCTGGAGTTGCACATATATATTTTTCGATGAAGGTAAACATCCTCAATCTTAAAATTATTGCTACTCGGAAATCCTACTTTAATTCTTGTGATTACAAATTTTCGCGCATGTTACCATACATTAGACCTCACTACGCATTAGTACGTATTTAAATATACTAAATATTTATTACACTGAAAATAGTTTTTAGCATAGGCGTGACCCGCCATAGACATCGCTCGTTTTTTATCCGGCCTCACTTTGGAGCGTTGCTCCCATCTCTATGTTATTCATCAAACAAAAATACCTGCCTTACAGGATTGCATTTTTCAGTGTGGGAGTAACCTTGCTAGTCAAGTTGGGACTAGAGCATCTAACTGGAATCACAAGTTCTTTCAGCTTGTGGCTGATTGCGATCGCTATAAGTACTTGGTACGGTAGCATCATTTCAGGATTGACATCAGTATTTTTGGCTGCTTTAGCTAGTCATTACTTTTTTACAAATCCATTTTCTACTCTCGATAGTCTGGAATTTGTATTATTTGTTATCGAGGGTCTATTAATCAGTGGGCTAACTGCTAACTTCCAGTCAAGTAAACAGCAGTCAGATACTGACAAAACAGAAGCCCAAATCAATCTAAAAGATTTATTACAGAGTCAGCGTTCACTTCGCCAAGGTGAAGAACTATACCGAACATTAACCCAAAATCTACCCAATGGAGTAGTTTTTCTCTTTGATCGAGATATGCGCTTTATGGGTGCTGAGGGTACAGAACTGCAAATCTTTGGTTTACCAAAAGAGGAGTTCCAAGGTAAAACGCTGCACGAAACTGTTCTCCCTGAGACTTACGATCTAATAGAACCAGCTTACCGTAGTACCTTACAGGGTACTCCAATGTGTATTGAAATTCCTTATAACAATCAAGTTTATCTAGTACAAACTTTTCCAGTTAAAGATGAAAATAGCAAAATTCTGACTGGCTTGGCAATCTTCCAAAACGTCACGAACCGCAAACAAGCAGAAGCAAAAATTATCAAGTTAAACCAAGCTTTAAATCGACGAGTTAAAGAACTACAAACTTTGTTAGAGGTGATTCCAACTGGCATTGGCATTGCAGAAGATCCAGAATGCCGAACTATTAGAGTTAATCCGGCTCTTGCTAAACTGCTTGGCATACCTGTTGACGCAAATGCCTCTCTCAGCGCTCCTAATGATGAACGTCCAACTAACTTTAAAGTTTACCAGGATGGCAGAGAACTAGCTCCAGAAGAACTAGCTATGCAATATGCTACCACTCATGGTGTGGAAATACTGGATTCTGAGATTGAGGTGGTTCGTAATGATGGTGTGAGAATTAATCTCTCGCAGTATGCTGCCCCTTTATTTGATGAAGATGGAAAAGTGCGGGGGTGTGTAAGTGTATTTCTAGATATTACCCAGCGCAACCAAGCAGAAAGAAAATTGCAAGCTGCTAGAGATCAGTTGCAGACTGTATTGGAGGCTGTACCTGGAATTGTATCTTGGGTCAGTTCCGATTTGTGCTATTTAGGTGTCAACAAGCACTTAGCTGATAGTTTTAATTTGCCTCCCGAAGCTTTTGTTGGTCAGGATATTGGTTTTTTAGCTAATGGTAATGGGTTTCGTGAGTTCGTGCAAAATTTCTTTGCTGGAGATGAATCTGAAGCATTATATGAGTTGAAATCCATAAGCGCAGATCGTAGTTATTTAATTGTGGCTCAAAAATATGACCAGAACAAAGCCGCATTTTTAATCGGCATTGATATCACTGAACAAAAGCGTGTAGAGGGGGAACTGAGACAAAAGACTGAGGAACTGGCAGAAATAAATCGAGTAAAGGATGAATTCGTCGCTGTCTTGTCTCATGAGTTACGTACTCCCATGCATAATCTCCACGGCTGGGCGCAACTATTGCTAACTGAATCTGAGATGGATGAAGCACTGAAAATTGAGGGACTGGAAACGATTGAGCGGAATGCCCGTCTACAAGTTCGCTTAATTGATGATTTGTTGGATCTGGCTAGGATGCAGAAGGGCGAGATGAATTTGGAAATCGAATCTGTTGACCTAGCAAGTATAATTCGGTCAGCAGCAGATACTATTCGATTGTCAGCTGAAACAAAGGGCATTCAAATTCAGTTACATCTTGATGCTGTGTCCAACGTTTTAGGTGATGCCATTCGTTTACAACAGGTGGTTTGGAATTTGCTTTCAAATGCAATCAAGTTTAGTTCCAAGAATGAAAGTGTAGAGGTGAGGTTGGAACAAGTTGAGTCTCAAGCTCAGATTACTGTTATCGATCGAGGGAGGGGCATAGAAGCAGAATTTATACCATTCGTCTTTGAACGGTTTAGTCAGCGTGATGCTTCCACTACTCGTTCTGCTGGTGGATTAGGGTTAGGACTTGCGATCGCTCTCACAATTGTACAACTCCACAATGGCAATATCACAGCAGCCAGTGCGGGATTCGGCAAGGGTTCGACATTCACGGTGAGGCTACCTATCGTGACAATGACAACGCAGTTAAGCAATGATGAACTATTCCTTGGAGAATTGCTGCATGGCAATCAGAAAATTGCCCAATTGCAGAACTTGTGCATTCTGGTTGTGGATGACGATGCAGATGCTCGGATGTTAATGCAGACTGTTCTTCAGAGCGCCGGGGCAGATGTATTAGTGGCAGCATCAGTAAAAGAAGCGTTGGCACTTTTAGAACAGCAATCGCCTGCTCTACTGATTAGTGATATCAGTATGCCAGATGAGGATGGCTTTACCTTGATTCGTCAGGTTCGCTCCCGCAATATAGAGCAAGGGGGACAGATTCCAGCGATCGCTCTCACTGCTTTTGCTGAAGCCAAAAATGAGCAACGTATTTTAAAAGCAGGGTTTCAACTTTTTATTGCCAAGCCAATTGATCCAATGGAACTCGTGAACAAGGTGGTTGAAACGTTAAAAACCTAATTACTCCACCTTCTTTGGCTGGGATTTTTCCAGATATGAGAAAGCATCGTCACTTTGAAACGCTGAAAAACGCAAGCGTAAAGAAATTGCCAAGCACAGGTAGGGTAAAAGACATTTCCGCACTTGATGAGTGACATACATATTAATCAATGCCCTCAGAGCTTTTATGAGGGCTTTATTGATGGAAATCAGCACAAGTAATCAAAAAGTCAGAATGGAATTTTTATTCCTTAGCTGAAAATCAATATAGACAAGGGTGAGCAAGAAATGAGCAAGTTTTGGTCTGGAAAGTGAGTAGTAAGAGCAAATAAGCTGTGAAGCGCTTCGGTAATATCCGCAGTCTTTTTTGGAATCCAAATCAACTTGCTATTTCCACACCAACAGTAGAGGCTAAACACCTCAAGAAGGGCAACTATGAGAATAAATGCTCGGAGTATTACCTCTTTTATACCAACTAAAGGCAGGTTACTCATACATAAAGCAGTCAAAAATATGGTATTTTTTCCGATCAAGCGATCGCTATATTGGACTAAATCTACTAATTTTTTTCGTCCCGTAGTCGCATTTGTGGCTATTTTGCTGGTAGTCCTAATCTATGCAACCCCTACAGCTTTGGCTTCAGACCACCAGGATACAACTTTCCTTGCCACTAAGCTGACTGCTGCGGATCTCACAGATTTGTTTGTGTTTGAGAGTCCCACAGACCCCAAAAATGTTGTCTTAGTGATGGATTTCGACCCTCTGATCGTTTCTGGTGAAAAAAGACCATTCGATCCAAACGTTCTTTATCAGTTCAAGATTGATAACACTGGCGACAGTATTGAAGATGTCGTACTCCAATTCAATGTAAATGGTAAAGGCTCACAGCAAACTGTGACAGTCCGCGGCCCATGTCGTCCAACCACAGTAGGAACAGAGTCAGCTTTGCTTCCAGTAAGTTGGACAGGGCAACTTAACCAAACATTCACCGCATATAACGGCATGAAGTTCTTTGTTGGCACACGCAAAGACCCGTTCTTTTTTGATTTGGAACAGTTCTTTAAAATCATCCCGGATCGGAACTATAGCCTTCAGCCTAATCCCAGTCCTCCTTTCACAGTTCTTACCTTTAGACCACCGGGACAAGCAAAAGACACATTAGCTCCATTCAATGTCCACTCAATTATTGTCGAGCTACCCAGGAAACTGCTTGGTAAAGGCAAGATTGGTGCTTGGATGACAACTAGTGTTAAAACTCCTAGACTCAGAAATGGGCATTTTGCTCAGATTGAGCGGTTAGCAGTTCCAGCCCTGAATGAACTTTTTATGGACTTTAAAGCTCATAATAATAGTAATCTTCAGACACCAACAAAAGACGCTAGCAATCAATCCCAATTCATTCAAGCCTTTGTGAAAGCTATCGGCAGACCCAAAGGCATAGCCGATGCAGTTATCTCAGTAGCGATTCCTGATGTTATCCAAGCTGACCTTTCTAAACCTAGCGGTAGTTATTTTGGGACTCAGTTAGGCAAAAATTTTGGTGGTAGAAGACCAAAAGATGACGTAATTGATGTAACAGCATCTGTTGTCTTTGGTGATGCAGTTACAGGCATTTCTACTGGTATTATTCCGGGGCTAACTAGCGATAATGTTGGGCCTAATAATGCCAACTTTCTTCCTACCTTCCCTTATTTAGGCAATCCTTTGTAAGGTTTATGCATCTACGAATACTATGGGTGTTAGTGCTGACTAGCCTACTGGTTTTACTAAGACCCTGTGATACACAAGCGCTAAGTTTAGGCTACACCAATGGTAAGTTAGGCACATATTCCTCTGCTGTGCAACTGCTGACTGTTAATTCTAGGCAGATATTACCAGGAAAGCAGTCAGATTTAGTCTTCCCTGATTATTTAGAGCGATCGCATATTATCAGCGTCTATGAGGAGAAAGTTGCCCAATCTCCCGATTCCTCAATATTTTTACGTCTGTTAGCCGATCAATATTTGAGGCGCTTTCGAGAAATTGGAGATATAGACGATGTGTTACGAGCAGAACAAGCAGCACGTAGATCCCTGGCACTACAGCCGCTCCATAATGATATTTCTTCCATGCTCCTAGCATCAGCTTTACTATCTCAGCATCAGTTTCGATCAGCTTTAGAAGCATTAAATAATTCATCTGTTGATAATCCCAGTATTATCTCGCTCTTGGCATCGATTCAAATGGAGTTGGGCGACTATAAAGCAACTCATCAACTCTTGCAAAACCTTGCTGAAGAAGAATCGAACTCTGGTCATAACGCAGTTGTCGCCCGTTACTTAGAGTTAACTGGCAATCTCGCCTCGGCACGGCAGTTGTTAGATGAGGCTATGCAGGAAATGGATTCTTTCTACACGACGAGTGCAGAAACCCGTGCTTGGTTTCATGTGCGGACTGGGGATCTGGCTTTTGCAGTCGGGGATTTTGCCCTGTCTGAGCAGCGATATCGGGAAGCTTTTGACCTCTTCCCACGGCATATAGCTGCGTTTACAGGGCTGGCCCGCCTCTATGCGGCACAGCATCGATGGCAGGATGTTCTAAATATCGCAAACCAGGGTATAGAACTGATGCCGTTGGTAGAAACGCTCTCGTATAAGGCTGATGCTCAAGTAGCTCTTCTCGACCAAAAAGGCGCAGATGAAACTGAAGATTTAATCGGGGTAGTCGCTTATCTGAGCAAGGTTAAAGGAATCTATGATCGCGCTTTAGCAGTCTACTACACCGAACACGGAATTCATTTAACAGAAGCTCTACAGATTGCCCGTAGTGAAGTAGCAGTGCGAGACGATGTATATGCAGAGGATACGTTGGCTTGGGCAGCTGCGGCTAATGGGCAATGGGAAGAAGCGCAAAGGGCAGCACAACAGGCAACTCGTTTTGGAACAGAGGATGCTTTGCTGCAATTTCATGCTGGCATGATTGCGTTTCACTTAGGTAAGCGTGAGGAAGCAATAAAGCGATTAACTCAAGCTGTTAGCCTCAATCCTCAATTTCATCACAAGTATGCCGATCAAGCTCGTCAAGTCTTGGCTAACTTAATACCCTCTGTCTCTTTTCCCACCCCTAACGCTATAGGGAGTTCTTTATGAAAAAGCTACTACATTACTTGGCTTGGAATACTGCAATCATCGCAATATGTTTATTTTGGATGCCGAAGGCGGATGCCCATCCTTTAGGCAATTTTACCATCAATCACTACGCAGGAGTGCAGGTAGCAACCGATGGGGTGGGGATTGATTATGTTCTAGACATGGCAGAGATTCCGGCTTTTCAGGAAATTAATCACTTAGATACTAATCGCGATCGCAAAGCTGATACTGTAGAGACGGTTCAATACCCTGAGCAAAAATGTCAGGAAGTCAACTCAAACCTGGAATTGTTGATTAATAAACAGCCTTTAGCTCTGTCTTTGATAAAATCAACAGTCGAATTTCCTCCAGGTGTAGGAGGATTATCTACACTGCGGCTGAGTTGTAACTTTCAAGGGACAAGGGAGTTAGTAGGCGCGAATCAATTAATATTTGAAGATAAGTTTTATCCACAGCGTTTGGGCTGGCGTGAAATTACTGTCGCTGCAAATGGCGTTCCTATTCAAGGTGATTTTACTTCTTCGAGTATCACCAACCGTTTGAGAGATTACCCTACGGACTTACTCAGCAGTCCTCTGAATCAGCGTCGGATTTCTTTTAAACTCAATCCGTCTACGATATCGAGTGAACAAGCGCCTCCAGCGTCTGTTAAATTATCCAGCCGCTTAGATAATGCTTTGACAGGAAGAAGCAACGATCTTTTCACTAGCCTAATTACCCAGGAAAATCATAACTTCCTGACTGTCCTAATAGCTCTAGTGATCGCCTTTTTATGGGGTGGTTTACATGCCCTGTCCCCTGGTCATGGGAAAACGATAGTCGGTGCTTATTTGGTGGGTTCCCGTAGTAATGCCCAACATGCCCTATTTCTGGGGCTGATTATGACGATTACCCATACTGCTGGCATATTTGCTCTGGGGCTGGTCACTCTTGGCACATCCCAGTTTATCTTGACAGAGCAATTGTACCCTTGGTTAAGCGTACTCTCTGGTGTACTGGTAACTGTAATTGGTCTGAATTTGTTTATCAGTCGATTGCAAGGGACTCAGGTTTCTCATTCACACGATCATGTACATAGTCATCAACACAGCCACGACTTGCATCATCACCATCACCTACATCATGAGCATTCACATCTACCACCTCACGGTGCTTCCTTGAAGTGGTCTAGCCTACTAGCGCTGGGAATTTCAGGCGGCTTGTTACCTTGTCCTTCAGCCTTAGTAGTCTTGCTGAGTGCGATCGCAATGGGACGAATTGGCTTTGGACTAGCGCTGGTGTCTGCCTTTAGCTTAGGTCTAGCAGCCGTACTAACTGGAATCGGCTTAATGCTAGTCTACGCCAAAAATCGGTTTGAGCATTTGCCACTCCAGATCCCCAGGATCAAGATGTTACCCGTAGCAAGTGCCTTATGTATTACCCTAATTGGCTTAAGTATTACTTCCCAGGCTTTGCTCGCTCATCCTTGGAACTAGATGAAAGTGCAATCATACAAAGCACTCAGTTTTGTAAAAATAACCTAAAACAACTATATGTCACAAGCAATTAAAGAATCCATCGTCTCAGAAAACAATCTATCTCATCGCTCTACCAAGTTTTCACAAACAGCCAAGCTTAAGAGTTTGAGTAAGTGTTCATTTAATTTTTGGCAAAAATCGCTCTTACGTTCAATCCCTATTGCCTCTGCTGCGATACCTGCGGCGGGCGTAGCCATCGCTCTATCTATAAGTGTTATCCTGCCATCTCAGGCATCCACCATTTCATACTCAGGTGATACAACAAATGCACTAACTTTTAACCGTCCGCAAACGGAAGGGTTTGAAGGTGGTACTAACCCACCTACATCACTTTCTAGTAATGGTACTGCCGTCCCTTATTACAGCCAGCCTTTCTTTGTTGATACTACAGGCTCATATAATGTTGTAGGTTCTCAAGCTTTCCTGAGCATCCAGTTCTTGTACCAAAACAGCTTCAACCCAACTACCCCATTAGTTAATTTACTCAGTGGGAATGATCCTTTTCCAGATGAGGGCACATCTGGTTTTAGTGGCTTGAGCTTAACTGCCAATAATCAATACTTTTTAGTCACTACTGGATTTGACAATAGCAATAACAGTTTTGGTACTTTTACCAATACCATCACAGGCCCTGGCAATATTACACTTGTCCCCGAACCTTCTTCAATCGCCAGCACAGTAGTCTTTGGGATTATTGGTAGCACCTTAATACTAAAGCGCAAACTAAAAAAGCTAAAATCTGTCAACTAACCTCCGAATGAATCATCCAGATTCATTACTTATACCAATTCTCTGTAAACTTGCACTTAATAACTAATTTCTTTCTTTGCATACTTGGCTGTTTGTTGAATAAATATTAAGTGCGTATTAATGGATAATTGGTATTAATTTAACGGGCAATCGCCTGTTAATAGCTGAATCTAAAATCCCAAAAGTAGCAATAACTAAGAATAGTCGTAGTCTATTTAAATTCATTGCTAGTTGTATGTGATGAGTTTGTCAGAAAATCTTATTTTGAGGAAAATATGAAACGATTTATCTTCATTTCTTTAATAACTGCTTTGTGCATAATAGGCTACTTTGAAATTAGCTTGTCACAGGCTGAAAAACTTTTTTGGCTGAATTTGAGTCTTTGAAATCCTCCCTCACGAAATCATTTCGCACTCCGCACTCGAAATTTTCGCTGTTAGCTAATTTCTCTTTGCCATAAAATATCTGTAACTCTCGTCATCCCAGCTTTGAGATGGCGGCGATAGGTACTGAAAGGCAAATCTAGTAACTCAGCTGCTTGTTCTTGCGTGGGGGCGGGATTTAAATAAGTTCGATAAACAGCGCGGTAGAGTTTTTCATCACGCGGGGATGATTGTAAGGATTCAACTGCTTGTTTCACCAGATTTTGTAAAACTTTAATGCGTTGGCTTTGCCCAGAGTCTGGCTGCTCGGAGAGTTGCGTTTCCTTTGGACTCTGGCTCGTACTTGCTTTTGTGGCAACTTGTTCTGACACTAAGCGCGAGAACACTTCCTGTACGCTTCGCGATCGCACTAAGGGATTATTCTGTAATACATCGGGACAACTAAAGTTACGTAACGCATTCTGCACCGCCTCCACAAATTCTGGCTGACTAAGAACTAACAGAGGTTCACCGACTGGAGTATTATCTACAGATTCTCCGGCAGTTGTAACCTCTTTTTGGGCCAAAATTTCCTTCCATGCGGCAGGTGAGACAATTCGCCAGTCATGCCCATAAACACCATAGTGTCTTCCCTCAACTTTAAAATCGGTTTCAGAAAGTCGTGTTAAGTCGAAGTAGTTTAACATTGCTGTCCAACTATCTGCTTGGGCACAAGGTAGGAAGGTGTATGCTAACCCCGGTGTCTTCTGAAAATACTGCACAAAATTAATGAAAATTAAACTTTGGGTGGGGGAAACAGCTTGATAGGTGTCCCGCGCCATCCAGAAGCGGAAAATAGTTGCGCCTTCGCTCTTGCGTAATGGTGCACGGGTTTGGAGATATTGCCAAGATGCCAGAGCGCCCGGATCTGCACTCAAATCTTCAACAGTTGCTGTCTGCAATGCCACCATCATTGCAAATCCCGCAGGTTCGGAGTGCAAGTCACGAAATACTACTACATTCTGCGGTTGGCGCTTCAACCAGTGAGCTGCTATTTTTGCTGATTCTTCGCCTTCGTATTCTGCCACCATCCCCAGGAGTGCAGTTTTGTCAGTTTCCCGTAGTGAGTCCGTCAATAAACTACTTTGCTCACCCCAGGTGAAACAGGATCGAATCGCCGAGTTATCCCGATGCAAGAAAATATAATCAAGTAGCACTCGATGCTTTTCTTGCCCTTGGGTTTGTCCTAGTCGTTTAGTATAATATTGACGCGCTCGGTGGTGTAATTCCGTGTAGAATTCCGAATTACGCCAACGCAAATCAGCAATTAAAACTTCGCGTGCTAAATCGTGGGGAAATAAACCCAATTGCCCTGATTCGATAAACGACAGTCCGCGCAACCACTCAAATAAATCGTGAACATCAAGTGTTTCCCCTAAAGAGTGAGCCTCACCAGTCAAAGTATTTTGAGGCACAGCCAATATTTGATTTAGTGCGGCTTCGGTAGTCAGCCGGATCGTCGCACAAGCTTCTAAAGCTATCCGGTGTAAGGGCGTTGGTACTTCTTTTATGAATCTTGACAACAGTGTTTTAACAACATTGGGAGCAGATTCTGCTTGAAAAGAGATTTCTTTTCCCTGAGCAAACACCTCAGCAACCAAAGATAATGCTAGAGGATGTCCGTGGGTAAATTCTAGAATCGCCTGGTGTTGTGTGGTGGGAATATCTCGTGTGGTGAGATAAGTTTGACTTTCTTCTGGGGTAAGGTTGCGTAGGGCCAAGGTGTGCATCAAAGCTTGCCAACCTGGATCGCTACACCAAGCAGATGAGGGGGGATTGCGGCCAGCAATCACAATTAAGGTATTAACAGATAAATGGGGTAAGAATACTTCTCGCAACCATTCATCTAGCTGGGTAATAGCTTCATAGGTATCAATTAAAATTACATTACGTTCTTGTCTTTGGGCTAGCACATGTAAAGGATAATCTGATTCATTCAATCCCATCAACGAACGCAACGTGCTAAGAAAAGATTCTGGCGCAGCTTCTATATTACGTGCTTCTACGTAAATAGTTGAGATTTTTGATCGTTCACAAAACCGCAAAAACTGCTGCATGAGCGTTGTCTTGCCCACACCACCGGGGCCAAAGACGTGCAAAATGTGAAAAGGTAATTCTGTTGATGCGATCGCATCAAGAAATAGCTCCACTTCCCGCTCACGTCCTACAAATCTGCGATTTCGTTCTGCACTTAGTCGCTGTAATAGAGATGTCATTGCCATCCCTTCCTTAAATTATACGTAGGATTACTGTCTTAAAGTATGAAGGATATTTTTGATTTCTAAAATCTACTTTGACAAAATTTATAAATTTTATATACAAACTTAAAGGCGCAAGAAGTAAGTCTGCGTTGAAAAATCAACCTATGTGACGAAATGCAAAATCAGTCAACAGCTTATAAATCAGTAATTCTAGAGTTTTTACAAAACTAAACATACATGGGTTTTATCATGCCGACCTACTTACTAGCGAGCCAGTATTAGATAACCTTGTTAATAGCATTGGTTTAGCTCCCCCAATTGCGACTGGTACAACCCAGCAAAAGTGTTGCAAGGTCGCACCTAAAAGAAACGCTTGTGCAACAATACTTTACACTCTATGCATTTATTACCTTTTTCTTTCTCCTAGACCTGACTTTTCCCGTTAAGTCTCAAAAAGCTTGTTCATAAAGGATTCTGGACAAAGCACAGTATATACGGTACAGTAATTGAAATTCGGTGCTAAAAGTGACAAGCTGTTTGTTGGACTGGTGGGAGAAAAATTTGTGATTGTCCTGCGATCGCAAACGCATTAGAAATGTCTGGTTTTGCCATTTGTCATTCTGTTCAGTATGACAGAAGTTCAGTTTTTAGCCGTGAGCAGTATATCAACTATTTTAGAGTTGTTGACTTCCTTTGTATTCTCCCCAGTGCATCACCTCTAGCGTTGCTGTCCTAGTCTGAGTAGGCGGTCATTTAAGGCGATTCTTCCTAATTCAGAAATAACCTCAACTGGAACACCAACAGATGTAGCTGCTTCTGGGATTGTTACTCTGCTATTTCGCAACAGAGATAAAACTTGCTGCACTTTAGGAACAACTGGATCGCTTTTGTTGGTGTAACCCCGATTAATAGCAATTCTCAGCCCGGTTTCAATATCATCTACTCTCGCTCTGCGATTTTTATCTATTAATAGTGTCTGTTGTCCAGCGATTGCGCTACTTTCAGAAGCCGCTCCGCGTCTACGTGCAGTGCCGAAGCCTATCGGAGACGCTGCGCGTAGCTTGAGCTTGCTTCCCCGTAGGGGGACGGCAACGTCTTCTGGTGCGTCCGCTATGCGTAGCTTGCTTCCCTGTAAGGGTACGACCAACGCATTTGCAATCTGAATACCAACATACTCAGTGTTTCTACGCTTTGGAACGATATCGAAGTTGTAGAGTCGCTTTTGTCCCGTTTTGTCTATAGTTTGGACAAGTAAGTTAGTAATGGCAGTAGTGGTAGCCCCTGGAAACTTTAGCGGTTGGATTGCCCTCAGAAAGATGGTTGTGGCGCGTCCGCTTTTTAAATCTGTATCTGTGGTGTAGACGAGTCGTGAAGGGTCTGCTACCAAAATGTAAGCGATCGCCTCGTCGGTTTGAGTGAAGCTAATAGGTGTAGCACGTCCTGGAGTAATTTGAACCTGAATTCTGTTGTTTGCAGCCATATCCCGTTCAATCAAGCGATATGCAGGAGTTTGTGCTTGTGCCTGTACAACAGGTATCGTCACCCCAAATAGTATTGTGGTGCTAGCAATAACAAGAGTGGCAAATTGTTTCATACCAATGAAAGAATTTTGGACTAGAAGTTTTGACTTATAAACTGTTCTAGTAATCTCAAAAATTAAGTTGTAGAACGTTCAGTTTGTATCTATTCAAGAGCCAGAATGCTGTAGATAACTCGACTTCAATCTGTTTGAATTTTAAATTGCTGGCTACTCGTACCAAATTGGTATCATCGTTCAACTTTCAAAAAACTATTGACGACAACCGAGACTTCTGTACCTTCAGGTAAAAACTGGATATTTGGACGTTGTAATAATTCTTGTACTGCTTGGTCAGAGCGTCTAGACAGACGTTCACTGACTGGACTAAAAAAGCCTTCTAGCGCCGCCGCCCAAATCTGAGGATTAGAGTTACTAGTAATAGTACTTTGGTTAAAAGTGCCACTAGAAACAACAGTGCTAGATTGAGTGCGGGGCTGATTCACTATGCTTCCCACCTTACCCAAACTACTGAGTAATCCAACTAATAAATCTTGTTGGGCAATATCTGTCCCCACATCATTCAGCTTTTTAGCAATTAACGGTTGCTGTCCTCGACCGCGAATTAAAAAAGTCTCAGCCGCAATGGTTTCCTGTTTAACTGTGCCTTGGGAGTCAGGGTAAATCAGCGCGATCGCACTAGCAGATACCAAGTTATTCTTTTTACCTACTGCCACTGTTTTCGTTACTAAAACAGTACCAGCCGGGAGTGCCACCGTACCGTCTGTGGCTGTGAGAGGTTTGGTTAACTCAATAGCAAAGCGATCGCTCTTATTATTCCCTCCCTGATCCCAAATCATCGGCATGATAATTCTACCTGGGGCAGATGTACCCAGTGCTACCTCTTTAGTTTCATTGACATTGAGATTGGCTAGAGCTACAGGGGTGCGATTGAGGATACCTACCATTCCTGGAGTCAAATTATCAGTTTTACTGTCAGTGCTTTTGGAGCCAATTAAAACTGTTTGAATACCAGGGTCTTCGGGAGTGGAAATGGATGCCCTAGCTGTTGGTCTCGAGCCTGTTGGAATTTGAGTGTTCACAGCAACTTCTGACTGAGTTTCAGCTGCTTTAGAGTTACCGATTTGCGACTGTCCCAGACTAGCTAGTTGGCTCCACTGCTGGAAAGGATCGACATTACTTTCAGGCTGTCGTATTGGTGATGAAGCTTGATAACTTACAGGATTTGGAGAAATATACCGCACTACTGGGGGCGCAGCTTGAGAAATTCTTACAGGAGTTATTGGTGTTATGCGTGATGCAGGAGTTGTGCGCGGTGAAAAAGTCTCTTGAGGTTGAGATGGCCTTGGTTTGGGTTTATTTTGTAGGGTTGGACTTGGGGATTTAGCCGCAACAGGTTCCACTTTAAGTTGTTGCTGTTGGTCTTGAAACGCTAATCTGCTTTTCAGTTCGGCAGATTCATCTAAAACTGGTTCGCCTTTTGGAGATGTAGTAGGAGTTTGAACTACTTGTTTAACAGGAGGTTTCGGTTGGAGAAATCCAAACCAGATCAGTGCTACAGAGCCAATAAGCATTCCTACTAAGCCAACTACTGAACCTAGTCGAACACTAGGTTTTTCTGCTAACGGTCGCTCTACCGCTCCTTCTGCATCTTGTTTCAAGCGATATTCTTCGGAAATGAGGTGATTTGCAGTAGGATTATAACCTGCCAACAACTGCTCCTCTTCAGGGCTGATATCATCATCAGCAACCAAAGTGGCTTGGTTAGAGCGATGATTGCCGTTAGTACTGTTGAATTCCGGCGAAGAATCACCAGAGTTTTGATTTAGGTAGTCAAATTCATGGTTTTGATTTGAATTGCTCATAATTCTACCTTTTTCCTTTAGCGTCGTTGCTGAGAATTGAACTCAACCATCTTGGTAATTTGCAGTCCAGACGATCGCACTTCATAAATTTTCTGTTCTACCAGAGGGGCATCTTTACCTAAAGGAGATCGGGGAATCTCCACTGCTTGGACGGTAAAGGTGCGGTTAAAAGGAATACGCTCATCTCTACCAGTAGTTCGGTCAACTAAGATACGGGTAGCAATCATGTCTATTTCCCATTCCCCAGGTCGTACTGCTCTTGGTTCTGACAGATAGGAAATAATAGTGGTACTACGCAGCTGACCTGAAAAGAAGTTAGTGGGAACTAATTCGGCAATCTTCGGTAGAGAAGCTTTGGCAAATTCCGGTTCTAGTAGCAGGGAAGCAAACCAAGTATTTGTGGGAATCCGCCCATTTCTACCAACTTGAATGCCTTGGTCTGGTTGATTAGTGCCAGTGAGTTTGTCATCCCAGTTAAATGTTAGAGTTGTCCAGTCACTAACTACCTTTTGAATTACAGCTGGATAGCGCCAGTTGCGGTCTTGCTCGGAAATGTAGATTGTCTCGCCATTTACCAACTGGGCAAAGGTCGTCTTGCGATCGGCGATTTTATTGACCCTGAAAGCGGTGAATAGAGTCAACAAAAATATCAGACCGTTAAATGCAGTTAGGCAGATAAAGCAAACAGCTAGGAGGTTTTTGGCTTCTGGAAGCAATGGAGCTTGAAGTCGTTTAATTTGCAGAGTCATACCAAATTGGCATAAATAGTATTGTTTGAAAATCCACCGAACAGCCTTGTGTTAAAGGTTTTTAATTCGTCTTGGAAAGTTATGATGCCTGTCTTGAAAATAGGGACTGGGGACTAGGGACTGGGGATGAGGGTAGGTTAATTTTCATGCCCTCGTTGTGTGATTCATTACATGACCGTCTAGCTTGAAAATAGGGAATAGGGGAATAAGGATTTTCATCCCTTGATTGTGGGATTTTCCCGTGATTGGCTGTCTTCAAAAGTGACGCTCCTCGGTCGCTCTAAGCGTACCCCTGCTCTTAAGCAAGCTACGCGTAGCGTCTCTAAGAGTTGATATTGCCGCAGGCTTTGGCTTTACGCTGCGCTAACAAAGAGGCGGAAGTCGGCGCACCCTGCGGGTTATTGCTACAGACTTTCCGCAAAATCCAAAATCTAAAATCCAAAATTGGTATTACCCCCTGCGGAGTAGAGCAATACTGGTAGCAGTTCCAATGGCACTGCTAAAAATATCGATTAAGCCTTTGACATTGGCAGAAATGCCGTTATAAATAGCCATTCCCCCACCTCCAGCTATCAATACCGCCAAAACTGGTGCAAAGATGCTCAGGAAACATAAAAATGCTACATCCGATGCTAATTCAGCACCCGACTTCACCAGCACGACGGCTGCTAAACCCACTAAAATGTTGTAACCAAGTTGAACACCAAACAAGGAAATAAACCCTGTCAGCCACGCCCAAATAGGACGACCTTGTAATGGCAGCAGAGATAAACCAACTGCGATCGGTGCAAATAATGCCGTCAGCAGCAGAGCAGCTTCCAAGATGTTTACAAAGCCCCATTGCAGGGCATAGAGGATAAAGCGAATAATTGGAATGGCAGTATCTCGAAACACACTACCTGGATCATTGGCAAACTGAACAGCA
Organism: Nostoc sp. UHCC 0251; assembly: GCF_034932245.1. Taxonomy (NCBI): domain Bacteria; kingdom Bacillati; phylum Cyanobacteriota; class Cyanophyceae; order Nostocales; family Nostocaceae; genus Nostoc; species Nostoc sp. UHCC 0251. The sequence continues at coordinate 19,654 of NZ_JAYGHD010000002.1, read as the reverse complement.
GTACCGATTTGACCAGGCAAAGTTCTATTCCAGAGAAAACTAGCAAAATCTCGTAGTGGTTGGAGTGGAGATTTAGCTTGCTCTTCAGCTTTGGTAACAATTGCCTGTGCCTGGGCTTGCTTTGAGTTCCAGCATTCAACTAACTCTGTACCGACTTTTCCTTGACATTCGCTATAGAGGTTTTCTAACTGTTGTCTAGCGATACTGCTAATTGCCACATTGGTAATAGCATCTCGAAATGTTAGTTCACCAACTTGAAGCTGAAGAACGCTTTGCACTTGGTTGTAAGCGAAGCCTCGGATAACAGTAATTGTCTTCGCCAGCATATTGCCGTTGGCCCCCAAGAAAATCATAATCACGAAGGGCCAAACAAAGATTGATGCCAGTTCTGACCATGATTGCTTTTCAATGATTTCCTTACCAGTGGTTAGCGCCACAAATAATATGCTGGCGGCTCCCAAGGTGATGCCCAATTTAATCAAGCCAATCCATAATGCCGAACCGAGCGGATCTAAAGTAACTAGCCAGACGGTATTCCACGACTCAACTGTGGCGCGAGAAAGTTCTAAAGAACTGGAGATAATTTCTAGGGCATCGGATTCTCCGCCTGTTACTGGAAATGATTGAGCAATAATGTGCATCATGAGTGTCGAAATCAAAGCTACTGCTTGTCAGAACCAAGGGTAATGCCACCAGGCATGATCAATAAGCCCGCCTGTTGAGTGGCAGCATTGCCTGCGGCAACACTTTTACGGCGATCGGCAGTATTGATGGCTGAAAGCTCCTTGGCTGTTTGAGCGGTTAAGGTGTTACTTAATGCCCTGTCAATGCGTGCTTGCTGGGCTTCAATAAGCATCCGCTCGTTGACGCGACTGCTAAGGGCAGTCTGTTGGGATAGGTTTTGCAAAATCTGTTGGGTGACATCTAAACTTTGGGATTCTTCACCCAAGCTGACGCTTTCTTGAGTATCTTGTTGAGTAGCTTGCTTAATTTGAGCCATCTGACTTTGGGCTGTTTGGCTCAAAGTAGCCTGATTAGCGATCTCTGTAGCAACTGTTCTAGTAGCATATTTACCAAGGTCTTCACGGATACCATAAGAGCTTTGACCATTGGTTTTGTTCTCCAAAGTTTCAGACAGCACCGCACCAGGATCGTTGTTGGCAGAACCGTTCATGATTCCTGCCAAAACTTTGTTTAAATCTGGAATTTGAATTGCACCCAAGGCAGAATTGAGCAGATTGCCAAGAGGATTAAATAGGTCATTTTGAGCGAAATTTTTGACATCTCCCACAAAATCATTGATTTGAGATGCTGTGTCTGAGGTGAAAATACTACTACCAGTAGTTTTGTTACTAACAGCAGCAGCTACTGGATCTCGACCGTTGTCTTGAGTGCGAGCAAGGGCTGGACTGGTGATAGAACCAAGTGACAAAATTAGAATCGGTGCTATCAATCTGATAAAGGTAAGTTTAGATTTCATGATTCACCTTCCTTAATGCAGTTTTTAGATATATCAACTTGCAATCAGGCTACTTTGAGCCTGTTGGCCATCGTTACTCTCTGGGCGATCGCTTTCTCCTTGCAGAGATGCTCCGCTTTGGTGGGGCCTGTCCCCAGGACTTACGGCTGGGCGTAACCAATCGCGCAATACTGGGGTTTGATCTATCTCTTTACCAATATGCTTAAACCCTCTGTTTTCCTTCAAAGCAGGAATGTAAGCATCAGTAAACGCTCTCAGTCCTAACAGATTGCCTTTGGGGGTATCTGGATACTGAGCCATCACCCGTTCTCGTGCTTCCCGTTCATCCTGGTTATTGGCAACACTGGCCAGCATCATTTCCCCTGGGTAAAAGCGGGTACGCCAGAATCTACCACCTGTTTCTACTAGCCAGCAGGAATAAAGGTCGCTGGTACGGGGCAAGAATGCTTCAGTCGCATTTTGACTGATAATATTGACGGGATAGCCCAGATACTGTTGGAAAGAAGCAATACCGCTACTGGTAATACGTCCGGTAATCCGATAGGTCATGTTCTGCATAATTTGAGCGCCTGTTGAACACTCGCAAATGGTATCCGGGTCTTGGGACAACAGCAGAACAGCAATGCCTTCTTTCCTTCCCGTGGCACAGGTTTCGCCTATAATCTGGGCAAAGCCATCTTTACGTAACAATACGGAAAGCTCATCGCCAATAAACAAACTTTTAGGATGGGATAAGGCATTACGGATACAAGCACTATGGGCGTTAATTGCCATCAAGTAAGCATCCTGTTCGTTACTCAATCCACTGAGGGCAAAGAATTTAATCGCCGGTAACGGGGAAAAAGTGCTGGGACGAGCGATCGCTTTCCCCAACCTAGATGCCAGTAAAGCGCTAACCTGATTTTGGATTTGGTTAAGTGCCTGTCGGTCAATTTCTTCAAAGGATCTGAGATTAAGGCGCTCTCTGGTACAGAACTTGACGAAATCTGGTAGCGTGGGTATCTGCTGCCATTCTGGTGAAAGCCAACCCATCTCAAAGGCTCGGTTGTAACGAGTAATAATTTCTGGGTCTTTTAGAAATACGTCCAAAGCTTTGACCAGTAAAGCATCAACCCGTTGAGCTAAATGGGGGTTTTCGACTTTACCCATTGCGATCGCTGTTAATGCTTTGCGAATAAAGTCTTTCCAAGATTCCATGCGCCGTTCCCGTTCTAACTTGTCGAACCGTCGCAAATCTGGCGGTTCCAGTAGGTTACTGCTGCCACTGGAAATATCGTAATATGCTCCTTGCTCGCCCAAAAGTTCAATTGCCGTCTTGAAAGTGCTGTTACCACTAGCAGAGATATCCATACCAACAACGGGAATATTGTTCGCTAATGCCTCTAAAGCAAACCGCCATCCCAAAACGCTCTTTCCTGAGCCGGAAGTACCTGTAATTAGAGCGCGTCCAATCTGCTGGTGAAATAAGTCAACATAAATAGGCTTGCCACCACGACTGGTAAGGAATTCCACACCTTGTTTATCGATGTCCTTGGGGACAGTTAGGGGCATAATCCCGGCTACAGTATGAGTATCTAAAGTTATTCTGCGTTCGCTGAGATTGCCTCCGTGCAGCAACCATTTGCAGGTAATTGGTAGGGTTTGCAGCCAAATTTCCCAAGCAATATTACGCTCTCGAATTACTTTGGCAGTCTCAAAACTGTTAGCCAATAAGTTGCAAGCGTGGGTTAACTCTTGGGCACTGTGGCGGTAAACTAGAAATACAGGCGCACAGTGCAACGCTTTCGTCCCTTCATAGAGTCGTCGTTGGGCTTCAAAGGATTCCTCCTGTTTGATTTCCGCTCCAACGTCCCGTCCTTGTCCTTTGGTTATGGCTAAAGTGCGGGCTGTTTTGGATTGTTTTGCCTGACGCGCCAGGTTGTCTTGGATTAAGAAGTCATTGCTACGGCTGATTTCAATCCAAGCTTCTGTATCGTGGACGTAGCTGGAAGCAAGGATTTTCCAGACCCACTTTAGCTGCTCTTGGGCATTAGACCAACCGACGGGGGGATCTGTTACAACCATGACTCCACAAACCTTGCTTTTACCTGTGAGGTAAACTCGGTCATTATCTCCCCGATGTTCGGGACAAGCGGAACGTCCCTGCTGTCCTTCAATCAGTAATGTACAGATGTGTTTATCGGTGGTTGAGGTTTCTGTTAACTCCAGTCCCGTCTCAGTCTCCTTCAGTGTAATGACTTGGGGAATAGGAGGTGCTGCACCCTCATTAAATCGATTCCAAAGCCACTGCCACAAATCTGTAGCATTGCAAGGTGTTACTTCTAAGCCAATTTTGGTATTGAGCAGCAATTCCCACTGGATAAATCCCTGCTGAAACCCTTGCAGTAATAGCTTTTTGAAAAACTCCTCTTGGTAAATGCGTTTGTTCCCTGTAATCAATTCAACTGCCCAAGAGCCAAATTTTCTGAATTTTTCAATTAGTCCACCTACAAAATCCTTTTGCTGTGAACCAGCTTCATCATCGCTCGTCCAAGTACAGAAGGCAATTTGATTCCAGATTTGGCGAGAACCTGCTTCCTTGAGTTGTTCCACCCGCAATTGCTCGTTGCGAAGCAGCACAGAAACTGGTTTCAAGTGGCAATCGTCTGCTAAGGCACTAAGCGGGGTTTGGCGTTTGTGGGGTACTCCCTTGGTAGAGCCTGTCTGTAGGAAATATGACTCAGTATCATCACTATAACAGCCTGTACAAAAAGTAATTTTTTCACCGGGGGGTAGTTCTTTCAAACCCTCTTCGATAGAGTGGGCAAATTCGCTGACCTCATTTTCATGGAGGATGTCATGCAGTCCAGCGATGCGAAACCCAAACACGAGTTGATACTGAGAGTTGCCTTTATCCAATAACAGGGCAGCCACTTCACGATCATCCTTCTTAATTTCTGCAATACAGCAGATGTTTACCTCATTTTGGAAGGGCATGAGCTTACTTTTGCCTCCATATTGATTCGGTACAATCAGTGGCTTGAATCGGATTTGCACTTGCGAGTCTGCATAGCGCCGACGCACCCACCAGGGTCGATATTCGGGGATCGGTGAGATGTAAATGCTGTTACTATTGCACCACTCTGTTCCCGGTGGATTACGCCATCGATCTAAAAACTGATGGGGCTGTTTGCCTGTGAGAATCCACCAACTGATAATTAGCCAGAACGAGGTGGCAAAGAACCAACCCATACCCATACTGAGTAAACCATTGGTGAGAACATAGCAAACTACAATGATGGCAATCCAAGGAAGTAGCTGTTCAGCCGGAATTGGCCCAATGCTGGCTTGTTTGCCCAGAATCCGATTGACTTTGATGAATTCTCGATTGTCTTGTGCCATATTTATGTAATTCTCTGGTGCTGCATTAGTAGTCAGTCAACCAAGAAGTGACAAGTGAGGGTTTACCTGATGGCTGATGTTGTTCCTGCGCCATTACCGACAAATATGAAAGTGATGACATCAATGGCAATTACGATGGAGAACGCTAAACCAACTTGAGTAACAATCGGTCGCCAGTCGTTACCTTGCTGGGCTTGGTTATAGGCAAATAGAGAAGCAGCAGCAACCAGCAGCAAGAATGCACCTCGGATGAGGTTGAATGTCAAACCAACAACGTTGGCATCCAAAGTGCCAGTTGAACCGCCTCCTGCTTGGGAACTTTGTTGAGCTAGATTGTTGAAGAAGCTTTCCAACCCGCTTAAGAAAATAGCTTGGGCTGGAGTTGTAAAGGTATCGAGTAAAGCGGTAACAGTGATAATGGCGGCAACAATATGCCAAAAGCGAATTTTTCTACCTAAATACTTTTCTAAAATTGGTACTGTCCGAATTACATACCCAATACTCAAGAAAACAATGGTGGCACATCCCAAAATAGTGACGAATATGGGTTTGGTTGCTAATAAATAAATTCCAATCGCAAGACATAGTAAAATGAAAAGTAAGTCTATGCGGTTGATTTTCAGATTTCTCAAGTTGGTTGAAAATTTACGAGATGGCAGCAGTTTTAACTGAGAAATGTGAGATTTTGTATTGTTCATTTTTCTCTTCTCGTTTGTAGAATTAAACTTGCATTTCTGGTTTGCTGGCTTTTCTTTGAGTTTGTTTCTGGCGTTGCCTTGCAGTATCTTTATCAGTCTGGGCTTGGGTAGAGGGAGTTGATTGCTGATTGTCCAGTAGCGTTTCTATCTCACGCAGGGGGATGCTACACTGCAAAATCTCCGGGGGCTGCCCTGGTACTAAAACGGCATCAAGCACTTGTTCATCGTTACGATTAGGGTTAAATCCTTGAAGTAGCCGTGTACCATTGGGCAGTTTCACTACTTCAAATTCGTACTTGACTTTGCCCTTTTCAGTCCAGGTGAATGTCGGTTCATCGTTGCTGTTAAATCGGTTAGGTAGTTGTTCTTGAAATTTTTGAATTAATGCTTGGGTACTGGCTTTGAGGGCGTATTCTTCTTTCGACTGTGGCAGTTTGCAAATGCCAGTCTTTTCATCAGGGCTGAGATTGTCTTGTGCGATCGCCCACTGTCCCTGAGTGCGAGTACCAGCAAAGAGTGTTTCACCTTGGGTATTTTCTAAGGCGATTGCTACCTGCTTGTCCTGTGCTTCTACCCATAAAGTTTTGTTACTGGAAATGGCGATACCTGCTTGGGGTGATTGGTCAAATAACTCACCAGCAACTTTGGCAAACCCCACTAAAGCATCGGCACAGGCAGCTTGCTGTTGCTGTGCTTGGCGTTTCGTCAGATGTTCTAAAATGTCAACATCTGCTGGTGGCTGGTTAGCAGAGTTAGGTTGGACAATATCTGCATCAGTTTCTGACTCGACAACAGTAGAATTATTCTGTGGTGCTGCCATCTGTTTTTCCAATCGGCTAACTACCATTTCTAAACGGTCAAGTCGCTTGGAAAGAACTTTCAGGTAGGCTTCAATTTGGTCAAGCTGTTCGCTGACACTGGCATCCTTATTTAATTCAAATGGTTGAGATTGGTATTTGGGGTCTAGTTTGTCACCAAGATTATCTACCTTCGAGCCGATTTTGGTAGCAGCTATAGCCAGTGGATTGTCTGCGGTTGATTCTTCAGATACAGTTTGAAAATCTTGAGACTTTTGAGACTCTGGTGAGTCTGGCTTTGCTTCTTGTAAGCGACTGGCTATATTATCTACGCGGTCATTCTGCTGTTGCAGTTCTTTGAGAATTCGTTCCAGCCGCTTTTCATCAGCCTCGGCTGCTAGCTGTTCCAAAACACCTTGTCCTACGGCAATTCCCAGAGATGCCAGTTGTCCTGTTAAGCCTGCCAAATTCACCCCATTCACTTCTCGTCCATTGGTGGCAGCTGTGGCACTTAAACGCGAAGCTTCATCTAGAGGCTCTCTGGATTTGGAGTTTTTGGCAGCAGTTTTATTGGTCTTAGCTCTGTCCTGAGTTTTAGGTTGTGTTTTAGGCTGAGAATTACTTTGGGTTTTAGTTGAAGTTTTGGTTTTAGTTTGGGCTGCGCTAACACGACTAACAGATGGTTCGTCTTCTTCACCTAAGTCATCTAGGTCGTCTAGTTTAGTGTTGAAATCGTCATTTAATAGGTCGTCTAGTTCGTTGTTTGTATCATCTATTTCTTCATTTTCTTCATCTAAATCGAGCAGGTCATCTTCTAATTCATCATCGAGATCGTCTAGTTCTGTTTCAGCAAAACCGCAAATTTCAGCAATGTTAGAAGGGGTGAAGTAGTTTTCATCTTTGCTGGTAATTCCTTCGAGGTTTTTAATCAGGTACTTACCACTGGTTCTGTGGTTGGGATCGCTGGTGAGGTAGAAGCGATAGCCTCTAATCTCGTCATCATCCCCACCTCCAACGCAGAGTTCTACTGTGATGGGGGCTTTACCTGATTCCTGGCTGTAATTTTCTACATAGGCTTTAAAGTCTTCGTGGGACTGGATAGAATCATCCTGAATTGAGGATGCGATCGCTTTATCCAGCGTGTTTTCAATATGGCGGAGTTTGCGGCGATCTGTCAGGTTTTCCCATGAGCGATTTTGAGAATTTTGTCTTTGCTTAGGTTTGGTCAGTGTTTTGGTAGCCATAGGTACTCAAAGCTGATTGCCTTAAGAGTTAACCTAACAAGACTTTACCTGGAAACAGCTAGACCAAATGGCGATTTATTGATTGTCCAGTTGGCTAATAGACTCTGGGCATAATGGGGAATTCTATTACACCTCTCCTATTGCCATAGCGAACTGAGAATGACTAGACTAGTATTAGTTATATATATAACTAATTTTTTAATCTTTGCAGAGCTTTATCCAGAAAAATAGTATCTAAATCAATTTTTTTTCAACGAGCGTAAGTAAATTAATGGAAATTTTTCAGCACTTTAAAAATAATCTTGTTTTAAATTCTGAGCAAATATTACTTAAGGAAGTTAAAGGTCAAAAAATTTCTCCCAGGGATACCGCTCAATTTATCAGTCATTTAAATTTGTTACTCACTTACTTCTGCCGTCACCCACAGAGAATTATTAAAGAAATAGAAAACCTAAAGGAAGATGGTTTAAGAGCGATAATTTCCAATTTACATAAACTTGCTAATGGCAACGAAAAAGTTTGGCATGGCAATATAGGTGAGGCCATCGCTACTGCTTATGTTTTAAGTTGTACAAATTATAGGGTTCCAGTTTTCAAGCTTAGACTCTCTCCTAATAGAAAAATGTCTATGCATGGAGACGATTTATTAGGTTTTGAATTTACTAAAGAGGGCAATCCAAAAGCATTACTTGTCCTGGAAGCAAAAAATTATCAATCTACTCCTAGTCAGGCAGTAAAAAAAGCAACTGAAGACTTACTAGCAGTAAAAAATACTTCCCCGACTCTCTTCGATTTTATTATTAATCAACTCTATGAAAGAAATGACTATAATAAAGCTAGGTTGATAGAAAATTTTCTAAATGAATATAATTATATTTATGTCACTGAATATATTGCTTTTGTAATTACCGAAGAAAAATTTTGGAAAGATACTCATTTTCAAGGAGTATGTAATCATCCTGCAACACCTCTAAAAATCATTCCTTTTTTAATACCTAACTGGAAAATACATCAGGAAAGTCTAGCCCATTACTCTCAGGTCATGGATAGTAATCAGGAGTTAATTACACCTGTAGTTGAGGGAAAAGATGTTATAGAAGAAGTTAACCTTCTTTTAGATAATCTAGTTTTTAAAAATCATCAAAGTCAGCTTGCATCTGCGGCATTATCTTCCGATTTAAAAATTATTGGCAGAGAAAAAATTAAATATGAATTCGAGCAATTCAAGTTAGAGAATGCAGCTAAATATTTAACATATTCGGCTTTTAGAGTGATGCAAGAATTCCCCTCTCAATCTGAAGATATTTTAAAAGAGGCAGCAACCCTATATGAGAGACTGGCAATTTGGAAACTTGAAAATAACAATATAGAGGGGGCAATTAAGCATATAATTGATGGAGCTATTTTATATAGTATTGCAGGATATAATGCTAACGCCAAAGTTTTAATGGAAAAAATTATTAATCGAGAAGATATACCTCTTCATATCGTCCAAGATAATTCTTACATATTTTTAAGTTATTTCATTTCAGGGAAGTTAGCAAAACTACAGGATGCCTTAGCAAAATTTTTCTTTGAATTTAAAAATGATACAGCATCTTCTGTGTCTGCAACAGAAGAAGAATGGATGGAATTAGTTACAGATAAAATTACTATTACTGGCACTTGGTTAATTGCTAGATCATTTGCGAACACACTACAGTTTTTAAGGACAGGAGAAGATTCTCTTTTAGAAAAAATTGAATATTACTTTAAAGCTGCTGCCAATCAGTTCACAATCATTAGTGATTATAGTTCTTATAACTTGGCAAATTCTCTAAGTATTTACTTTAACAAGTTAAGACAAAGCTATACTCAAAAAATAATCGTATCCAATTTAGAAAAAATAGATAATGACTGGAAAATTTACCTACGTTTAATTAGTACACTTGGTAGATTTCCAATGATGACTTTATGGAAATCTCAAAAAAAAGCATTAAGTGAAGGAATACTAGGAGATAAATCATTAATAATATCAATGCCCACAAGCGCAGGTAAAACTAAAACCGTAGAATTAGCTATTTATAAATCACTCAAAGATAACCCCGATAAAATTTGTATTTACGTAGTTCCTTCCAGGGCTTTAGCGTCAGAAGTTGAAGAGAGTCTCTCAAAGAGTTTATCAAAATTAGGTATTGGAGTATCTATTTTGTATGGAGGATATGAATTTAGTCCTTTTGAAGAAGATATTATTCAAGATAATCAAGTATTTGTTCTAACTCCTGAAAAATTAGACCTGATCATTAGAAACAATGAAAAGTTTAAAAATAAACTATCTTTAATAATAATTGATGAAGTACACGATGCTGCTTCTGCTAACAAAAGAAGCTTCCGAACGGAGTTAATTTTTAGTAGATTATTTTATATTGCTGAGAAAAACCAAGTAAGAATTATTTGCTTATCTGCGGTAATAGACAATCCTTCTGATTTTGCTAAATGGATATCCGGTGATGAAAATAATAAAATTGAAATCGAATGGAGACCTACTAACCAAAGATTTGGTTTGTTTGAGTGGCATAGTTTTTCTAAAAATCTACTTAGTGCTAGAGTAAAATATCAGCCTTTGGATAACAAATACCCGTCTGAAGATTTTTATGTTCCATTACGTTTCAAGTGGAATAAGCAAGAATTTAGTGATACCAGAAAAATTGCAGTCGTATCCAAATTAGCAAGTTATTATTCGCAAACTGGGCCTACACTTGTATTTACTACTACAAAAGAACTGGTTGAATCAATATCAGATAAGTTACTAGATTTTAATAATTTATTAAACTCATCCGAAATCAATTCTTTAGCTTTATCAAATCGAGAAAAATTAGCAAGAGCCTGTGAAGCTATCCTTGGTTCTGGTCACAAGTTAGCTAGAGCTATTAGAGCAGGTTTTGGCTATCATCATGGTGAATTACCTCGAAGTGTAAGAAGAATTGTTGAAAATGGTGTAAAAAATAATATTCTTTTACTAATAATATGTACTACAACACTGTCTCAAGGAGTTAATCTCCCTATAAAAAATGTAATTGTTCATTCCTCTCCTTACAATAAGTTATCAACCTCTCAAATCTGTAACGCAATTGGAAGAGCAGGTCGAGCAGGTTTTGAAACTGAAGGTCACATAATTTTTTGTAATTCAGATGATATGCAAAAGTTTTTAAACGAAAATAGAAGGGAAAAAGCCCAAAGTTTTATTTTATCCGGTATGAAAACACTTATTGATTTTAGATTATCTTCTCTTGAAACTGTCGATAATTTTCTTGAAGAATGGGCATTATGTTCTACATCTCAGTTTAGAAAAGAAGGAGGTGATTATAGTGAATGGGGGACAATAAAGAAAAATAATGCAAATAAGAACAAAGAGGAAATTTTATCTACTTTGGATTCTCAATTGTTAGCATGGCTATTTGAAACAGTTATCGATGAAGTTTCAGATGAAGTAATAACTAATATCTTTAATAAAATGTTATTTTCTGTTCAAAATCTTGATACATTCCAGGTAATAGAATGTTTTAAAACAGGAATTAAGAATCGAATAATAGCAGTCAAAAATAAAATAACTGAAATTCCGAAGAGAAAGCTATTTAATACTACAGGATTATCTATTAATAGTAATGAAATTATCAGTGTGTATGCTCAAAAGTTGAGAGATACAATTAATGACTACATGGATATTGAGACATTACCTGTTAATTTTTGGAAGGAAACATTTAATATCTTTCAAACTATCCCTGAGTTATCCGACTTAGGGAAGGATAAAAACAAGGTTAAAATATTATTAGATTGGATACAAGGAAAAACTTATAAAGAAATAGCAGACACCTATTTCGACAGCAATATTGAAAAAGCTGTAAAAAGAATTGAGAGTATGGTTTATACTCTACCTTGGGGTCTGAATTCACTAATTCAACATTTAAGGTTTTACTTGGGCGATAATAATTTACCCCCAATTTTTATAAATCTAGTATCTTTTGCTTCTAATGGTGTATCGAATCTTGCTGCTGTCTATGCTATTAACTTAGGGATACATGATAGAGAAATTGCTATTTTAATAGGTGAAGCATACCGTACTGACAATAAAACTCTGGAGTTCAAACTTTTTAAAGAATGGATACTGGAATTAAATTTAGAACAATGGAATAGCTTTTTCATCGAAAAAAATATTGATGATTACAGGATTTTGGATTGTTTCAATAAAGTACAATCTAAACAAACATCACTTATTAATCAAAAAGAAATATTAGAATTTTCTGTTGTTGGCAATCAATTTACTAATAGTATGAAGTTTGACAAATTAATTATTGTTAAATATGAAAATGAATTTTATTTAAGCACGTATGACTATGAAGAAAATTGGAAATTAATGGGGGAAAATATTGAAAGGCTGACCGAATTAGATAGGCAAATGAATGATTTAGTAGTTGATAACATTAATCAGGAAAGGGAAATTGTTACTATTAGGATATACTAATTATCAGACCTGAATTTTGACCGTTGTCCGCACAATGGGATTAGATGAACGGAAGGAAGTTATGGAAATTGTGATCATTTGGTAACAGGAAGGTGCAGAAGCTGAACGAATAAAAGTCATTTCGGGGCTTTTGAAGTTACGATTTGGTAATTAATTTAGATGCTGATTTAAAAGGCATTATTCCTGCTTTGTTACAGTTGTCATCGGATGAATATATAGATTCACTCTTGCAGGCTGACCGTAAGGAATTATTATCGCGGTTTCAAAGGTAATCGTAATTTGAGAACAAGGGGTGTACTATTTAGTACATTTACAGAATCTTCTTTGCAACTTCAGTTCAACTCTATATCCTGACTGCTAACATGGTGTCCATTGTTTGATAACTCATGTTTTCTATGAAGTAATCGCTCTCTCTTTAAAATCATATCTTCTAACTCATTTGCGGCTGCTTCTGAAAGTGGAAATATTTCCTCACCCGTCTGGAGATTGCCTCGACAAATCGTCCGCTTATCTTCATTTCGCACAATAAAATCACCACTGGGTTGCACATAAGCAGTCCAATGGCTACCAATCTTAAACTGCTCAATTTCATTAGTTGCAGATTGATTGGCTTGTCGCTGTTCGTAGGTAGTAGCGATCGCCCCTACTAAATTATCAAACATTTCTTTACGCCAGAGTTCACGGTGAATGGCTCGGAATTGCCCAGCAGTATCTAACTTTGGTTCTGATTCCAGTAATGGAACTTCTGGCAGATTGATTGACTCAGGATTAACCTTGAGGATAATACTAGAGCCATCTGGCTGCAAATTAGCTGCAAATGTAGCACCAATTGGTAGTTTCGGACTGTCAGGAGCAAAAGTGCCTAAATTCTTGCCATCGATCTGTAATATTGGTGTACCGTTGTAACGATAATGCTCTGGGTGTGATTCGGGTAACTCAAAAACTCCTACTTCCAAAGTAACGCTGCGCTTTTTCCATTGCTTACTAGCAAAGTTTTCATTGGCGAAGTGATTGTATTTGATACCCAACACTTTAATTTCATCAAACTGAAAATCCTGAAGCTGTTGACATACTTCCTCTGTAAACAGGTTATATGCCAAAGCACCAACACCTGAATCCTGACGTGATGTTGCCCAACTATGATCTGCTGGCGGGATAATTCTCAAATCCTTCGGAATATTAAGTTCATCTAAATCGTTAATGTTTTCGCCAAATTTAGCTGCTAATTTATCAACTACTTTGGGGGATAAGTCTTTCAAAGCAAATTCAATCAGAGGTAATTGAGGATGAATCGTGGCATCAAATTTAATTCCCTTTTGTTCTAAAGATTCTTTCCATTTAATAGCACCTGCACCGAAAGGAACACTCAAAACATAAATATCCTGTGGTAATGCAACGCTGGGCAGTTCATAATCGTGTTCAAACGAAAACGTAATTTTCATCTGTTCTGCCAGCTTTAAACAGTCTTTGCGATGCCGATCTAATTCTGGACGGGTGTGTTGTGTGTGCCACAGTGCCGCCGCCCCTTCTCTGCGAGACGCTACGCATTGGCGGAGTTTGTCCGCACGACTTACAAATCGTTCCTCTGAAGTGGGGAATGATTCATCAATTTCCGCCCGATAGCTTTCGTAGAGCTTCCCTAGTTCCTCATTAAAGGCTTCCCTGTCATCTCCCACCCGTTCCTTAATTTCGTCTCTAGCTTGCTGAAACCTTGTTTTCAGTTCTTCTGCCCATTCCAAGGCATCTACAGATAGCGTCTCTTTAGGAAAGAGGTAGCGAAACTCGTGCCTATCTCTGCTGCGAATGCGTGTTGGTTCCCACAAAGGATTGACTACAACTCTTGCAATGACGTTGATTGAGCCGGGAGCATCCGCAGGCATGGCAAAGGAGCGATAAAGCCGTTCATCTTTTTTAAAGTCAAAGAAGTAACTGGGGTGAGACTCTGACCATTTTTTGGCATCGGCGAGCAAATTTTCCCCACCTATTTCTTTGATATCTTCCAATCTTTCTGCACTTTTGGGCGAATCTACCTCAACCTGAAGTGCCTGAAATAAACGGTTTAGTAGCTTCCTTTGTTGTCTGCCAAATCGCTCCACATTCTCACCGTCTTGGGGCATTGATGACTGTACACGCCCAATATTTGTTGCTACCAGCCCAACTTTATTTTGACTGCTGGCAGCAGCAATCTCTGCTAAATTTTTGTATTTTAAGTTGCCTTCTTCGTCTGTAATTTCCGTATACGCTAGCTTAGGGCGTTGTTTAACTGGCTCAAATCTTCCCGGTTCACCTGCGCGAAGAGTTTCTTGAGCAATATTAGGCAGTTTACTAGCAGAACTGACCATTAATTGGTCGCCGTCAAAATCGGCTTGGTGGTATTCCTCGGCATCCTTGGGGTGAATCCAAACTACGTTGCGAGTTTTTTTTAATTCTGGATCGTGGATGTTTTGGTAGAGGCGGATGTTGTCTGAGTTGACGATGGGGTAACGGGTGAGAATGACATCTCCTTCCGGTAGATGGGGTACACAGATTGTGCCACGAGTTAGGCGATCGCATGGCATTGCCATACCCGAATTATGGTTGTATCCTCCCTTAATCGCTAAGTCACGCCATTGATTGGCTATGTAATCGGTGGCAAACTTGCGGAATTTAGGGGTTTCAATCAATTGACCATATTTATCGCTACGTAATAAGGAAATCCAGCGAGATTCCTGTGCTTGATTGTTAGGACTACCCTCAATTTCGTTTAAAGCTTCTTCTGACTGCTCTTGCTGCGATCGTTGTTGTTTGTCATATTGTTGGATGATATATTTTGCCAACACCAAGGGATTGCGCTGCAACTCGGCAAGTTCTCTAGCTTTTTCTTCGGTGGGTTTACTCAAATCTTGTTTGACTGCTTCTTCTGAGTACCAAATGGTAAATTGCCAACTATTATCGTAGCTGGTAGCTTTGGCGTTACCTCGATTACCGATTACCGCTTGGGGAAACTTATAGTCACCGCAGGGTATTAAGTTTTTGAGTTCTGACTTTTTAATGCCTTTAATTGAGGAACGATCCATAATAATGTCGTAGCCTTTAGCATCAGTCAAATTGGCATCGGGTAGGAAAGTACCTTTGGATAAGAAGCTGGTTTTTGGGCACTCGAAATTATCTGGTTCAGCCCAATTACTTCTCCAGGCAAACCGAAATTGGAATGGACAATTGCCTTCTCCTCCCAATTGTTTGGCAAGTTGGGGCGAAATCTTGCCGTGACAGTCTCCTGTTTTATAATGAGCATACTGTGGGTCTTCAAAGTCCACAATTTTAACTCGCAGCCCTGTAAAAGTTTCTGAGCCTTTGTAGCAATTGCTAACTAGCAAAGAACCATAGCGACAGGCAGTATCTGGTTCTGTAGCGAATAAGCGTCTAATTTTTTTATGCAGTGAACCATCAGCAAAGTAATAACTATTGCCAGAACTGAAAGCTAACTTGCGTCGGATTCCATCCTGAAAGGTTCTTTGTCTTAAATGGTTGGCATCTGGATTTTTACTGTCAATTTTAACCAGTAGTAGAGATTGTAAATCTTCTGCTTCAAACATCTGTTCGAGCAGAGAATTTTTAATGATTTCTGGTTCAGATAAATATCTCCCCTTACCATTGTTATACGACCCATCAAAGATAGGTATACTCAAACCAGAACCTTCTAAGACTCTAGTGGTTAAATCCATTACCAATCATCTATTAGATAGCTTATCTAGCAAGCATGAGACTCCAATATTCACCTTGGCACGAAATTACACTCAATAAAATCATCCAAGTGGATAATTTACTGATTTCATGACAGACGGTATTTTATACGGTATTAGCTCTGCTAGCAGACTTCCAAGAAAGTTAAATAGCTGAACAGTGCTTTTAATCGTATTATCATTTTTCCCCTGTGTTACTCAAGCTACACAATTTTGAAGCTACCACTAAATTTTATGAATAAAAGAATTCAACGGCTAGAAGATGGTTTATTAGTAATGCTTTATGACGATGACCCAGATTCGCCAGGAGATGAGTTGATCACTCCTTCTGATGATATATCCCAAGATGAGCATTACCCCGAATATGCTCATCTCAAACCTGGTGAAAGCATAATAATTAAGGAAAATCCTATCAAACCTACATCAGGTTTTTATTATCCAAGTGGATATGAAGATTTAAATGAATTTCTCAATAGCGATCCTGGGGCAATTGATAGACTAAGTGATGAAAGTTCAACTACTCGTGGTTGGCGTCCACCTGAACCAGATGAATCTTGGTAAAACTTCCCTTAAGAGGCACGCATTAATAAGTTACCTTTTTGAATAGCTGAAAGCCTTGATTATCAATTTTTTTGATAAAGTAGGTAGATTATTTAGGTACAAATTATTAAGCTCAATTTTCCAAATTTTTTATGCTGATAACATTTTTGAATAAGCTGTTTGCACAGGTAAATAAACTGTGAAGATACTGCCTTTACCAACAGTCGATAAAACAGAAATATTTCCCTGATGGGCTTCAACAATTTGACGGGACAAATATAATCCTAAACCGTTCCCCCGGCGTTGATGCTTGCCCTGTCGAAAGCGATCAAATAAGAGTAATTGTTCTTCTGGATTCATGCCAATACCTGTATCCTCTACTTCAATCGTTACCCCTTGAACAGTGGAATTGAGGCGAACTTCTACTGACCCAGCATCACTGAAGCGAATGGCGTTACCAACTAAGTTAGTGAGGAGTCGGCGTAGTTCCAGGCGATCGCCTCTAACCCTAAGTAAAGAAGCTTCAGTACCCTCTGTCAAGACAGCTTTGAGAGTTAAATGTTTAACATTAGCCAAAGGCATTAGTTCTTGCACTACTTGCTGACATAATTCCCACAGGTCAACCACAAAGAAATCCAAAGTTTTGCCTCCAGCTTCATACTGGTAAACTTCTAATAAGGTATCGACCATTGACAACAAAGTTTGGTTACTCTGAGCCATTTGTTCTAAAGATTCACGCATTGCTGATAAGGTATTGCCAAAAACTCCTCTTTGCAGCAACTTTAGGAATTGGTCAGCAGCTATCAACGGAGTTCGCAGGTCGTGAGTGAGGCGGGTCACAAAATCTTCCCGTCGCTGAATGAGGAACAGTTGTTCGTCCATACTGTGTTTCAGTCTCAACAAAGCCCGCACCCTGGCAAGTAATTCCTTCTTATCTACAGGCTTGCGAATAAATTCATCTGCACCTGCATCTAAACCTTTAACGACACTTGATTTTTCAGAACCTGTCACCAGCAAAATTGGGATAAAAGGTAAGTTTGAGTTGTGCTTAATTTGTCGGGTAACTTCATAGCCATCCATATCTGGCATCACTACATCAAGCAGTACCAAATCGGGAGGAGATTCGGCAATTTTTAGCAATGCTTCAGCACCACTGTCGGCTATGATCACGTTGTATCCCTTCAGCTTTAAAGTGACTTGCAGCAAGCGGAGGCTGTCAGCTGAGTCATCCACCAGCAGAATTCTTTGTTTTCTTTCTTCTGAAGTTATATTCCAAGATAAAGTGTTCTTCATAAAACGCCTTTAATAAACCTAATCCCTTCCGAGTAGAGAAATAGTAGTCAAGCTAAGTTTAGTTGGGAAAAGTGTAATTTCAAGCGCCATGCTAACCACTAAGCGGCGATTAACATTCATCAAAATTTTCTAAAACTCAAGGCATTGTTCAACCTAATTACTAATTCGTAATACTCGCCTCCAGCGAGAAACAAGGTACGTAATTTGTAATTAATAAACTGCTTATAGTCTCCCATTTTTACAGGTCGCAACCTTATGGTTGGGGTGTAATTTTACATCCATAACGTAATTACTAATTCGTAATTACGAATTGTTAATCTGGCTATGTTATGTGTAAGAGCCAGGGTTGTCGCTATAAATAAGCTACATCCTCCTGTAAGTGTGATGTGGACACAAGTCAGAATAAACTGTATTGGTTTCAGTTTAACTTCAGTGCTTTTATATTTTTTTATACTTTAGGAAGATTTTTTCAGAGAATTTTCAGATTAAACGATGTCCATTTTGAACACTGGAGCTTTTTCAACAGCCAGTTGAGATATGTAGCCTTTAATATATGAACTTTTCAGCCAATACTGTAAAAACTACTGGTTTCAACCTGAATGAGGTTTAATAACATTGAAATGCCGCTTTCCATCTCAATAGCCACATTTTGGCTGAATAGCTAAAATTTTTCGTCCAATGGAGTAATCCTTTCCTTGAAACCATATTCGACAGTTAAAAAAGTATAGTTACCAAGCTGCTGAGGTAAATGATGGTAGATATTCGAGTAGCAATTATTGAAGACCATAGCTTAACGCGGATTGGGATGCGTAGTTCTCTCAACGAGCAAGAAGGTATTCAAGTCGTGGGTGATGAAGCTACAGCGTCTAATGGGTTGAAACTGCTCCAAAGTACAAAACCAGACATAGCGATCGTTGATATTGGCTTGCCGGATAGAGACGGAATATGGCTGGTGCAGCAGTTTCGGGAATCTCTAGTGTCGGAAACAGCAGCACAGACTAAATTTTTGATGCTCACTTCGTTTGCCAAAGAGCAGATGGTACTGGCAGCGTTTGCAGCCGGGGCAGACTCTTACTGTGTGAAGACAATTAAGTTCGAGTTGTTGCTGGAAGCGCTGCATATCACCTATGAAGGTCAGTCTTGGATTGATCCAGCGATCGCTCGTATTGTTCTCAAGCATACTCGTCAAGGAGCGGCGGCTGCGGTAAAACCGAATGCTACTCAAACGGTGACGATCTCTGCAATTGATCCAGAGCAAGCAAGCATTCTGCAAGCAGATCCATTGACAAATCGGGAACTGGAAGTCTTAGAGTTAATTGTCCAAGGCTATAGCAATAACGAGATTGCCCAGAAACTCTATCTCAGCTTGGGAAGTGTAAAAGTATATGTGCGTGGGGTTTTGAACAAGCTTTGTGCAAGCGATCGCACTCAAGCGGCTGTATTAGCGTTGCGGGCTGGTTTGCTTAATTGAAGTCACTGTACAGAAGCAGCTGTACAGTGCTCTGACTTTTCCCGTTAAGTCTTGAAAGAGTTACTGGTAAAGGATTTGAGAAACAGCACAGCAAATACGGTACAGTAATTGAAATCGGGTGCTAAAGGTAACAAGCAATGCTGGACTGGTGGGAGAAAAATTTTGCAACCTTAGAACTGGGCGATCGCCGATTAAATGAGCGTGCAATGTCGATAGGCTATGCGCTAAATCAAGGATTCGGCAAAGGACTGTCAGAAATATTCAGTAGTGGAACAGTACTCAAGAGAGCCTATGAGTTTTTGCCAATCCAAAAGTGCAATTTTCAAGCGTAATTGAGCCGCACTGCCAAATGACGGCGGAAAATGTTGCAGCACAAGACCTGGTGCTGTGTGTTGGAGATACAACTTTTCTTGATTATGGCAGTATTAAGGCTAAAAAAGAAGGGTATGGGCCAATTGGTAAGGGCGGTAACGGTTTAATATTACACAGTGCCTTAGCGATAGAGCCTGAGAAAGGTCAATCCATAG
>NZ_JAYGHD010000001.1:0-87095 GCF_034932245.1 Nostoc sp. UHCC 0251 | reverse complement strand
CTTTCCGCTTCGGAGAGGGAGGCTGGGAGGGAGAGGTCTGTCGAATTCACGTTAACTAAATCATTCATGAAAAAAATCTATTGCCTATTGCCTATTGCCTATTGCCTATTGCCTATTGCCTATTGCCTGCCTTAATTTCTTGATAAAGAGTATTGCGTTGTTGGTAAGGTCGCCCTAAAGAAGCGATCGCAGTTTCCAAGGTTTCCACTTCCATACATGTACCACCCAAAGCACCTGCCATTGTGGTGATATGCTCCTCCATCAATGTGCCACCAATATCGTTGCAACCCCAAACTAAGGCTTCTGTCGCACCACTAAGCCCCAATTTTACCCAACTCTGCTGATGGTTAGGAATCCAATTACCTAAATAAATCCGTGCCACAGCCCCTAGCAGCAGTGCATCTGTTAAAACTGGTTGATCGCGGCCGACACGGCGACGTAAGGGTTTGGGCGCTTCTTGCCCAACGAAGGGTAATAAAATAAATTCTGTGATCCGTGCTGGATATCCCTGATTGATGGCAGTTTTTTGGAGCGATCGCAATTTTTCTAAATGCCCGATTTGCTGTTCATGGGTTTCAATATGCCCAGATAACATCGTGCTGGTGGTATGCAAGCCTAATTTGTGAGCAGTGCTAACAATTTCTAGCCAAGTGGCTGTGTTAATCTTCTCTGGACACAGTATCCGCCTTACTTCATCGTCCAATACTTCTGCTGCTGTTCCCGGCATTGAGCCAACACCAGCGTCACGCAAAGCAGCAATCACATCAGCATATTCCAGTCCGTCAAGTCTGGCGATAAATTCCACTTCTTGCGGGGAAAAAGCATGTAAATGTATGTGGGGAAATTCCTGTTTAATCGTTTCTACGACTTTGAGGTAGTAGGGCAAAGATTTACCATTTATCTGTGCTTGTGGATTTAATCCCCCCTGCATACAGATTTCTGTCGCGCCCCGTTGCACTGCATCTGTTGCCTTTTCCAAAATTTGCGCCGAATCTAACCAGTATGCACCCGCATCACCATCATCTCGACGGAAAGCACAAAAACTACAGTGCTGCTCACAAATGTTAGTAAAGTTGATATTACGATTAATTACGTATGTAACCGTATCGCCTGCTTGAGTGTGGCGGAGTGTGTCGGATGTAGTACGTATTGCTGCGATCGCCTCTGGGTCAGTTTGTTGTAATAATACCACTCCCTCTTCGGGAGATAAGTCGTATCCCATCAAGGCATGGTCAAGAATTTTTTCAACAGCAATTTTTGTCAGCATTACTTTTTTAATTTCTTAGTAAATTTTGATTTTATGATTTGGGAAATAATAAAATTCTACCTGTAAATTAACGTGAGTCTCCAACGGAGACTCACGTTAATTTATATAAACCATTAACAGAAAAATAGTGCGATTTTACCACAACTATTTTGATTTATTAATCCACATCTTTGTATTCGTAAGAATCTTTAATCAAGCTCTAAGAATACTAATTCGCCCTTGCTTGTGGTGTTCGTCGATGTTGTATTAGCAATCCGATCGCCATACCAATGCCGACAAATGCTGTAAAGTAGAATAAACCAATCAATCGGATATAAATTGGTGGTGCGATCGCTTCCACTTCAACTTCTTGCGCTACTTTCATCGGTGGAAATTGACGGTTAGATCCGGGGTTAGGAATTGTTTCTACCTCGATTTTATGAGGCGCACCATCAAAAAATTGTTCAAGCCATGTTAACTTACCTTCTTGGTCGGTAAGTCCTTTGTAGGCAAAGACTGTTAAATTATCTTCAAGAGCGATCGCTTTTACCTGCAACGCTACATCTTTAATCGGTTGTCCTGTAGCGGTATCCTTAACCTGTAGCGCTAAATTTGCAAGTTTTCCGACAGTCGCATTTTGATCTCCCTCAAGGCTAATTTCTAATCCCTGAGATTTTTGAGATGATGGTGCGATAACTTCGGTAATGCTTGAGTTGTGCCCACTACCATGAGCTTCGGCAACTTCTGCACTAATGTTGATAACTAATAGGGCTACTATAGCTATCACTGTCAAGGTACTTAATAAAAGGCGCACTGACTGGGGTGCAATTTCCCCTTGTTGCAGTTCTTGTTGTCCGCCAATAACCCAACCACCCAACAATCCAACTGATAGTAAAATAGCTGCAATAACAGCAAAATATTTATATTTGATTGGATTTTCTCGGACATTGAAATTTAAGGTTTGTTCATAGGGATCAAAAGTATTTGCTACTAAAGGTGACACATTCATCCGCAGTTGGTAGTTACCACGGATAGGAAACATCTGCTGAATTTCTAGCTTACCATCGGGTGCAGCAACATTCATTTGCAACAATTTTGTTCCCTCAACAATGGGAAAATCTGTTGTTAACCAAGGATTCGGATTAGGCGTGAGAATTTGTAAGCTAATTTTGGCATTTTCTAACGACTTACCCGCAGCATCAACAGCTTGTAGTGTCAGGGTAACAGGAGATTGCTCTTTTTCTGTTCCTGCTTCAAAGGGAAGAATATTTTCTAAAGGTGGGTTGGTGGAGAGTAATACCCTAGAACTAGGAATTTGGGAATTCCCTACTAAGGAATAAAGAATTGACAAAGTGATGCAAACAGCACTAATAACTCCAAAAAGCCGATATTTTTTCATAAAAATGCACGTTTAAGAAGAATTAAGAAATCAGAATTCAGAAGTCAGAATAAAAGAGTGGGGGATTGCAACATCCCTGTAATTAAAGATGACCAAATCTATAATTTGGTTGGAGTGCAAAAACGCCGTTTATTAATCCACTAATTGTACAGAATTCAGCTTGGAAATTCTGGCTCCTGACTCCTGAATCCTTTCTTGATAACTTTGTTAGGTGTTAAAGCATTGTCTAGTCCACCTAAAACAGCTTGGAATTATGATAATTTAGTGACATGCAACGCCTAAAGCGTGGTGACGTGCTGAGTGTGCTGTGTTATGAGCCGCAGGATAGGTGGAGAACAAGACAGTCCAGATAACCAAAGAAGATAGCATCATATAGAGCGTTATCTGCACAGGTTTGGATAAGGTAATACCTGCGGTCTTCTGCAATACTGAAATGCGGGTAAAAGCAGTCATTTTTGTCCTCTTATAATTAATTTGGGTAATTCACCAATCAAAGGGCGTGATGCCGGTTGATTGCAAAAAGATATACGATCAACTTTGTACTTGACAAGTGTATATCAAATGTATTGTGTAATTTGACCTTAGTGAATACTATACTATCCTTTCAACATCGGCTTGATTGCAATGAAGATATCTACATACAGAGTCCATACAAATAACAAAAGAATGACACATTGTTTTGAGTGACAGCATTTCCAACCCCAATAGCACGAAAATAATAGATCCACATTAATGAAAAATCGCCAAGTTGCCAAACATGCAAAACTCCTTGAAATGCGATTTTTGTCATCTCTAAGCCAATTAAATACGCCACAGATTACCTACAGTTACCTGCTTACCTCCATATCCAAGATGCTATTATACTCACTGTTTATACTGCTAAAGCATAAGCATATCAAGGAAAAGTATGAAACAGTTATATTTTTGTGGATATTATTTATACATAAATTAATAGATCAATACTGTTAAAGTTAATAAAATTTGGCTAGAGTTTTCCGAGACTGATTCTCGCTTGTTCTAAATTTAACAACTTAAGTATAGCGATCCTTCCTAAATGAGATTGTGAAATTATTCGTGGAGGTAGGCAACAGATTTTTTTCACGAATGATTTTGGATTGCCATAGCAGTTTTAAAGCACTGAAAAATTATTGACAATAATTATTAATTCCTCTAGTATTTAAAAGCAATTGAAAATCTTTTGCAATTCTTTTTGGCGCTAACCGTAACTAAATGTCATGCCCAACAACTTCGCTCTGGGTAATGGAAAACCGTGGAGCCGCCGTCAATTAATAAAGCTGGGACTAGCAGGTGCTGGAGTAACCGGTGCAGCTGCACTTTTGCAGATGCTAAATCTACAAAGTCAGTCAATAGTCAAAGTGCCACCATTTGATATAGAAGCACCTGACGACGCGACTAACCCGATGAAGATGTTAAGGGATTTTGATTATGGAACAGTGAAGCAAGAAAATGGGCGGACTATTCGGGAATTTCAATTAACTGCGGGTA
Source organism: Nostoc sp. UHCC 0251 (assembly GCF_034932245.1). NCBI lineage: Bacteria > Bacillati > Cyanobacteriota > Cyanophyceae > Nostocales > Nostocaceae > Nostoc > Nostoc sp. UHCC 0251. The sequence continues at coordinate 82,944 of NZ_JAYGHD010000001.1, read as the reverse complement.
CTTCCATAATAAAACTCAATAGTGCTGTCTCTTACAACATCTGGGATTTAAACGGTCGCATACCAGGGCCAACGCTACGGGCAAAACAGGGCGATCGCATCCGTGTACTATTTCTCAACAATGCAGGACATTCTCATTCTTTGCATTTTCATGGTGTTCATCCGGCGGAAATGGATGGTGTTCGCCCAATTAGCAACGGCAAAGCCACAATTTATGAATTTGATGCTGAACCCTATGGTGTTCACTTATACCACTGCCATATTGAACCAGTCACTCGCCACATTGCTAAGGGACTGTATGGAATGTTTATCATCGATCCACCAACTCCCCGTCCCCCGGCTGATGAAATTGTACTAGTGATGGGTGGGTATGACGTGAATGATGATAGCCATAATGATTATTACGCCTTCAATGGTCTGCCCCACTATTACATGCATCATCCCATTCGCATTTACAAAGATCAGTTGATTCGGCTGTATGTCCTCAACATCATTGAATACGATCCGGCTGTGACGTTTCACCTCCACGCCAACTTCTTTGATGTTTATCGCTCTGGCATGAGTATGACTCCTAGTGAGAAAACTGATGTGATTACGATGGGCGTAGCAGAAAGGCACATCTTAGAATTTGCTTTTCGCTATCCGGGTAAGTATATGTTCCATCCGCATCAGGATGCGATCGCAGAAAACGGTTGTATGGGTCAATTTGAAGTACTTGCCCAGAGTAAGTCTCAAAATGCTGTTAACCAGTCTTAACTAGATAATTTGTAATTAATTTATTAAAGTTCAGCTAATTAGTTGATAAAAAATATCATTATATGCAACAGTAAGGTCTATGACAATGTGTCAAACAAACAGCTTATAGCAATAGTTTGACATGTTCTAATTAATACCTTTTTAATTGTGCGAGGAGCAAAGATGATAAAACTTCGTTATATCTGTTTAACAGCAGCAGCAGCCGTAATAGTTACCTTAAGTTCCTGTAGTAGTACACCAACCGCAGAAAATCCATCAGCACCAGTTGCTAGCCCTCAAGCTACAGAGGCAGCAAGTAATAACAGCCATAGTGGTCACGGTGGCAAAGACAAAATTAACATTAACACTGCTATATTGTCAGAATTGGATAAGTTTGAAGCTAAACTAGGCGTTCCGGCTTTATCGAACAAAATCCAGGCAGCTCGTCCCTATGGCAGCCCAGAAGATTTAGTTACTAAAAAAGTAATTACTCAAGAACAGTTCGACCAAATTAAAGACCAGGTTGGTGTTCAAGAAGTGGTACTTACAGGTGAGGCAAAAGATGTTGACTATATGTCTAAATTAGGCTTAATGAAAGGGCATCTTTTGGTAGCACAAGAACTGCTGGATCAGAATCAGCCGAAACAGGCAGAACCTCATATTGGACATCCAGTTGAAGAGATTTACGTTGATGTAGAAGAACAATTAGATGAGCGCAAAGTCAAAGAATTTAAGACAACATTGGTAAGTTTGCAAGATTTAGTGAAATCTAGTCCGAAGGATAGCAAAGTTAAAACTAATTTTACTTCTTCAGTGCAAGCAGTTGATGGTGCGATCGCAGCTTTGCCAGAAGCTCAACGCTCAAAACCAGGATTTGTGCTACAGGTAATTAACGAATTGCTAGATGCAGCGAACTCCGAATATGGCGCTGCGATCGCAAATGGTAAAATAACTGCGCCAATTGAGTATCAAGACTCTCGTGGTTTTGTCGTTTACGCCAATGATTTATACAAAGGCATTTCTAGTCAAGTAACTCAAGCAGATCCCGAAGCACACAAAGCGATCGAGACTAGTTTCGCTGAACTAATAAAAGTTTGGCCCGCCGCCATCCCACCAGCAAAAGCAGTCAAAACACCTAATGATGTTACCAAGCTGGTGAAAACCATTGAGGAAAACTCTCAAAAAGTGGTTAATAAATCCAATACCCAAGCACAGCGATAACATTTTGATTTAATGGGAAGCATAAAGTAAAGAGTTTAAAATAATGAAATCGTTAGAAGTTACGAATTACGAACTCCTAACTCATTACACTCCATCCGTTACTTGAACTAACAACTGATGCAAGAACTTGACCATAAAAAGACTATTGACCTGCTGAACGCCATCATGGAATTTGAACTAGCAGGGGTAGTGCGTTATACACATTATTCTTTGATGGTGACAGGCCCTAACCGTATTCCAATTGTGGCCTTTTTCAAAGCACAGGCAAGTGAATCTTTACTTCATGCCGAACAAGTGGGGGAAATTCTCACCGGTTTAGATGGGCATCCCTCCCTGAAGATTGCCCCAATGGAAGAAACCTACCAGCATAAAGTAAAGGATATCTTGGAAGAAAGCTTATCCCACGAAAAAAAGGCATTGGATCTGTATAAAAATCTGCTTGAAACTGTTACCAATGCCAGCATTTATCTTGAAGAATTCGCTCGCGGTATGATTGGTCAAGAAGAGATGCATAATCTCGAACTGAAAAAGATGCTACGTGATTTTAGTTAATAGTCATTAGTCATTGGTCATTAGACATCTGTGAAAAAGTAGAGACGTAGCATTGCTACGTCTCTACAACGGTTAATGTATAAAGCATCATTAATTCCTGGAGATATCTATTGGTTATTGGCAAATGACTAATGGCAAAGGAGAAAAGACAAAGGATAAAAGATGGATTTTAGTACTGCTCTACCTACTTTTGTAATAACGCTCCGAGAAGGAGTGGAAGCTGCTCTTGTTGTTGGTATTGTGCTAGCTTTGCTGAAAAAAGCTAAACAATCCCGACTCAATTCTTGGGTATACGCTGGTGTCGGCGTTGGTATTGTCGTCAGTGCCTTAATAGGGGTGCTATTCAGTTGGATAATTCAAGTACTGGGAGCAGCGAATCCTCAATACACCACCGTAGTTGAGCCAGCATTGGAAGGTGTGTTTAGTGTGTTAGCGATCGCAATGCTCAGTTGGATGCTAATCTGGATGACTAAACAAGCCAGATTCATGAAAGCTACAGTTGAGGGAGCAGTTACACAAGCACTGACACAAAACTCAAATGCTGGTTGGGGTGTTTTTATTTTAATTCTAGTTGCTGTTGTCCGCGAAGGCTTTGAAACTGTTCTGTTCGTTGCTGCTAATTTTCAACAGGGATTAATGCCTGCTTTGGGTGCTATTGGTGGTTTGATAACAGCATCTGCCATTGGAGTGCTGCTATTTAAATGGGGTGTCAAAATTAACATCCGCCAGTTTTTCCAGGTAATGGGCGTTTTATTAGTGTTAATTGTCGCTGGGTTGGTAGTTTCAGCCTTGAAACATTTTGACGAAGCAGTAGCTAACCTTGCCCTTAGCAGTCGCGCTACAGAAAACCTTTGTTTCTATTACGAACATTTTACAAAAGTCCACTCCTGTATTTTGGGGCCAATGGTTGCAAATACTTCCACAATCTTGCCTGACGAAAAGTTTCCTGGCATTATCCTCAAATCTTTATTTGGTTATAGAGACAATCTCTATCTTGTGCAAGCAGTGGGATATGTTACGTTTTTACTCACCATTGGAGGGCTGTATTTTCGTAGCCTTGGAGGTGCTTCTCCTGAAGGTAAAAAAAATATCCCCTTTGCTCAAAAACCAATTAGTTCTGCAAAGGATTAAAAGCACAATCAATTTTATATTTCTTTCCTCGTTCCCAGTCTCTGACTGGGAATGCCTATTAAGAGGGCTGCTGCCTCCCCTACTCATAATTAGGTTAGTTGAGCTAAGTTCCCTGTGGTGCAAACAACGCTTGCTTAAGCTGCTGACATGCCTTTTCAATTGCATCTATACTACCTGGATTCACCAGTCCATAATAATCAAACACATAGACTCGGTTATTTTTGGTTGCTTGCAGTTGTTGCCAAAAAGCTTCCTTCTTCAGCGAATCTAAAAGCCCAGCTTCCGAATTTCCTTGCGGGGGATTGACCAAAATTATCACCTCTGGATTTGCTTCTAAAACTTTCTCAGCCGAAAGCGTCACATAGCCACCAATTGGGCTTTTTCCTTGTAAATCTGCTGCTATATTTTTCGCCTGAAATTTCGCCAGCAAATCCCCTGCCCAACTATTTTTATTCGGTGCTAAAATTGGTTGACGACTAACCAGTGCTAAAGTAGAAAAACCTTGAGTTGGCTTTTCTGGCAAGAAAGTTTTATAACGATTTAACAAAGGCTGAGGATCAGCATCAATTGATTTAGCAAGTGTTTTAGTAAGTTCTTCTAGAGATTCCCAGTTGTTCACCTTAGTGAGAAAAGTCGGAATTCCTAGCTGCTGAAGTTTTTGAATTGGGATGTTAGAAAAACCTTCCGCACCAATCACTAAATCTGGTTTTAGGGCTACCACTTTCTCTAAATTTGGCGGACTTTGCCCTTCACTAACACGGGGAATATCTTTGAATCTTGAGTCATTATTAAATAATTTGCTACCAGTCATTCCGACAATTTTTGTTTTATCAAGTCGAGAGATAATGTCAGCAGAAAGAGAAGAAAGAGCAACAACTCTTTTGGCTGACCCTTTTGGCTGAGAATTTGTGTTTGTCGTCCCAGTAGGGTTTGTGACTTTTATTTCTGGCTGCTGAGTGGTTACTGTAGTACAGGCAGCTAAAAATATACTCATCAAAAGTGCTAAAGCAGATAAGAACCAACGACGATACATATTAAAATTCCTTCTGGGGTAAGAATGGTATAAGAAACATACTCAATCCTACTGGTGTTGACAGATTTTTACTAACTGAGGTCAAAGCAAAATCTACCGAATAGCAGACTAAACTCAATGTATATTCAGGTTTTTTATACTGGACTCTATATTTATGTATTTATAAAAAAATGCGGCAACACAAATAGTCCTTTGGCAGTCTTGAAAAAATAGGTTTTAATACCCTTACTGCTTAACTATATAATTCGATACACGTTGCCCACAATTATCTGAGTTGGGGTCGATGATTATTGTGTCCATCTACTGCTAGATATGTCTAACCATCCCTTGAACGTTGCAAAATCAACATTATTTTGGCGGCGTCTATTCGCTATTGTTTTCACTAGTAGTTCGTTGTTCCCAAACTTGGGAAGCGAACCAGCAAGGGCGCAAGTAAGCCAGTATTGTCAGCTATCATCAGCGGCGGCGCAAGAAAAAGAAAACTTACGTTTATTAGCCCTCAAAGGCAAGCAAGATGCCCAAACCCGCTACCAAAACTTAGTAAAAAAACAGGCACAGGAATTACAGAAGTGCCGCACTCGGAATTGGCCGCAAATCCAAGCTCTGTGGTTGCGCTTGTATCCCTGTGATATTCAGCCAGGAATAATTGATCAGATTATGGATCGAATTGTCAACCGTGGCTATAACCAAGTTTATTTAGAAGTATTTTACGACGGGCAGGTATTATTGCCAGCAACAGCTAACCCGACGGCTTGGCCTTCTGTGATTCGCACTCCAGGAGCAGAAAACGTCGATTTACTCGCTACAGCAATTACAAAAGGTCGGCAACGCGGTTTGAAAGTCTACGCCTGGATGTTTACCACCAATTTCGGCTATACTTACGCCCAACGCCGAGATAGAGAAGATGCGATCGCTCGTAATGGCAAAGGTCAAACGAGTTTATATGTGGTAGATAACGGTTCTCAACTATTTATCGACCCCTACAACACACAAGCAAAACGCGACTACTACCAACTAGTACAGGAAGTTTTACGCCGTCGCCCAGATGGCTTGCTATTAGATTACGTGCGCTATCCCCGACAAGCAGGAAGTGATTCCATCGCTACCAAAGTTTCAGATTTATGGCTATTTAGTCCTGCAATTCAAGAAGCTTTGTTTAAACGGGCACAGAATTACAAAGGGCTAGACTTGATTCGGCGCTTTTTAAGTAAGGGATATGTCACTGGTGGAGATATAACTCAAGTCGATAAACTTTATCCCCAGGAAGGGGAACCCCTATGGCAAGGACGCATTATCCAACCAGGGCAAAAATCAATCCTGCCTGTAACCGATAGACAGCCACTTTTGCAATGGGAATTGTGGCAGCTCGCCGTTGCCCACGCCATGCAAGGAATTCTAGATTTTGTCACCATAGCCAGTTACCCAGCAAAACAGCAAGGTATTTCCGCGGGAGTCGTGTTTTTCCCTGATGGCAACCAAACTGTAGGACAAGGGTATGATTCCCGCTTACAACCTTGGGATCGCTTCCCGACTACATTAGAATGGCATCCTATGGCTTATGGGAATTGCAATAATGTTAGTTGTATTGTGGCGCAAGTGCAACGGGTTTTGAGTATGACAAAACCTGGTACTCAAGTGATTCCAGCTTTAGCCGGCAAATGGGGAGAATCGATTAGTAATCGTCCATCACTAGAAGCGCAAATGCAAGCACTTCGTAAATTTGCTCCCCAACTGAAGGGAGTTAGCCATTTTGCCTATTCTTGGCAATATCCTCAGAATGATAACGATCGCAAATTTTGCCGCACTCGGTAAATAGCAAAGGGTCAATTTCGCCAATCACCCAATTGTGTCGTCAGGAAATAGCGCACATGATCTACAAATGATGGGCCCCAATTGTGGGTTCCATGTCCCATCCCAGGAACAACATAACAGTCACCATCAGCAAAGCGCCTAGCGCAAGCACGAGCATCTTTAATGTTGACAATGCGATCGCTAGCGCCCACTAAAAAGCGAACCCGACGAGGAGGCTTTACCCGCTCAATATAAGTCATAGGGTTGCACGCCTGAGCATACTCATCAGGGTATTTCAGATTTTTAGCTAATTGTAAAAGCTTAACTACAGGTTTTAGATTCGGTTGCACTCGATCCAGCACTGCTTCTGCGACTCCACCCAAGGGTGAAGCTGCTAAATCTGGCAAAACCAAGTAACCCCAACTTTTGGCAAAAGACTGGAGATCAGCATGACCGATCGCACCCAATAACCGTTCCCCGATACCATCAGCAGTAAAGGCATAAGCGGCTTGCAAAACTCCCATACTGACACCGAATAATGCCAATCGATTACCGAGGGCATAGCGATCGCCACAAAAGTCACGGACTCTAGCAATATCAGTCGCAGTTGTGCGAAATAAGCACAAAAGTAACTCAGTATCAAATGAGATACCCCTGTCAATTAAAGGTTTAATCTCATGGTCTGCGATCGCTGTGAAGGTACGTACCAAGCTGCGCTCACCAGCCAAGGGTGTATCGAATAAAGCTACAGCTATACCCATTTGGGTCAGCGTCGATACGATGAAGCCGTTCCAGCTATAGGGCGCGGTCATTCCTTGCAAGCCAATCACCAAAGGCGTATCTTGTGAAGACCGATTATGTGGTAAAAAAACAGCAACCGGAAAACCGCTTAATCGTTCATCAATATCAGCTACCCCAGTATAAGAAAAAGGCTCGTGAAACCAATAGCGATGACCATTTACGCCGTCAAAATTAATCGCATCGGGCCCGTAGATAGGCATAGTGAATGATACAAAAGCGAACTAATCGTTAAAGACTAGCATTTTTTACTCAGAATTAACTTAAAGTCAAGTCCTCTGGTGTATTACAGTTAAACAGCATTTCGGGTTCTGCTAAGGGCAAAACTTCTACAGGATATTGCCGAAGCCACTGTTGAAACGATCGCCCCCCTTGGTTGATAAACTCTAAAAGTTGTGGCAAACAGCTACGGCGATAGAAACCACACAGAGGTTCCCAACCTTTAGGATTATGAGCTAAAGCTGCGATTTTATCATGTCCCACCCTATCAAGTCTAGTTACCCAATCTTGCAAAATTTCAACCCGCAACCTCGGCAAATCGCAAGCCAGCAGCAGCACCCATTCTGTTTTGACTTCGGCTAGCCCTTGGGCAAACCCAACTAGAGGGCCGTGGGCGAGAGATTCTCCAGATAAAGGTACTTCCCGAATAAACTGACAATCAGGCAAAAGCAAATCTTGATAGCGTTCTGGCCAGGGAGTGACTATATAAACAACATCAGCACAACTTTGAGCAATGCTATAAACTCGCTGCAACAACGGCACTCCTTGAATGGGAATCAGGGCTTTATCTTGACCCATCCGAGAACTCTTACCCCCAGCTAATACAATGGCGGTTAATTTGCGACATGAGTTAATAGTCATTCGTCAAAAAAATATAGAGTAGAAATATATCTTGCACTTGTGTGCATCACTCGCCAGCGATTCAAATCGCTGGCTAATATCTAAAGTGCATTGAAACTGACATCTTGCATCAATCCCAACGACCGCCTCAGAATGAATTCTAAGGCTAATAGCGAAAGTCTTCTAAAGAAGACTAACAAAGAGTTTCAGTCCACTTGAGTTGAAATGGACTGATTAAGTCCTCTTTTAGAGGACTTAAGCTATTAGCCAGGGGTTTATAACCCTTGGCGGTTGGGCATCTCAATGAGAATATTGAGTATTTAATCTCTTCTTGAGAGCGATTTCACGCCCTCACCTGACTTTTCTCTACTTGCTGCAATAAATGTTCTACACTTTCGGCTGGTGCAAGGCACTTCAAACCTTGGCAAACTAACCCAACGCTTCCCTCTGGAAAATCAGATGTTATTGCAAACACAGCCGTTGGCAAAAACTTGGGGATCAGAGAGTTGATCTGCTCAGTGGTGCTGCGAATTAAGGTAGAATTACGATACCAATCCAAAGCTGTAAACAAACTGGGGCAGGCTTGGGGAGCGCGATGCATCACACTCCGAAAAGCTTTCAAACCAAGTTCTGCTAAATCCAAATAATCTAGATTATCAGTGAGTAGGGCGAGGCGAACAAGATTAGCGATCGCAATTCCATTCGCTGATGGTGTAGCATTATCAACGTAACTGCGCTCCCGTACAATTAAATCTTGACTAGAATCACTAGATGTATTATAGTAACCACCTAATTCTACACTCCAGAGAAATTCGTTGAATTCATCTTGAATAGCGATCGCTTTTTCTAACCATTGCTTATGCTCAGGGTTGGAAGCTTGTAAATCTAGCAGAGCTTTAATAAACAAGGCGTAATCTTCAGACTGCGCTAAAACGGTTGGTTCTCCTTGATAGTTGAGTCGTTGAAAACGCCCATCGACAAACTGATTTTCCAAGATAAAATTCGCTCCTCGTGCTGCTAATTCCAGATATAACGGTTCTTGGAAAACCCCAGCAGCCCTCGCCAGCCCAGAAATCATCAAGCTATTCCAGGCGACAATCATCTTCGTATCTGTCACCGAGGGAATGCGACCTGGCCAGTTAGTGGTTTTTGCTTCCTGGTTGTTACAAGCCGGGGGAAAAGTTTCTAGCGACTCAGAACTAACGCCATAACGAGCGGTAAACAGCTTGTTCAGTGCCGTTTCCAGCGTTGCACTCAATTGACCTGAATTCCTTCTTTGTAAAACGTTACGTCCTTCAAAGTTGCCGTTAGGGGTAACAGTAAATTGTTGTTGTAATTCCGTTAATTCTTCAGGTGTTAACAGTTGTTGTAATTCGCTGTAACTCCAGACGTAAAAGGCTCCTTCTTCTGGTTCTACTGCCGTGGGATCAATGAAGCTGTCGGCATCTTGAGCAGCATAGAAGTAACCTTCAGGTGCGGTCATTTCCCGCTTCAGCCATTGTACAGTACCAGCAACTGCTCTCTCAAAGGCTGGTTCTTGTACTCCTGCACTCCATAAAGAAGCTATATACTCCACAATCTGTCCATTGTCGTAGAGCATCTTTTCAAAATGCGGTACTGTCCAAGTAGAGTCAACAGTATAGCGATGAAACCCACCGCCCACATGGTCATAAATACCTCCCAGCGCTAAGTCTAATCCGCGCTGGGTACAAACTTGCTTGCTATCATACTGAGATTCAAAATTAAATCGAGTTCCCCGCAATGCCAATTCAGCATAGGGAATCATCGGAAAGCTATTACCAGATTGGCTAGGAGTAATTACACCTGTGCTGGTTTCCCAACCTTGGCGGAGTAATTCTCGGTCTTCAAGCTCATCGGTTGTACCATCTTGCAACACCGCAGACGTGAGCAGCGACTCAATAATTAAAGCTTTGCGTTGCTGCAATTCTGCTTTTTCAGTATCGTAATAACGGCGAAGTGCTTGCAACACCTGTAAAAATCCAGGACGACCATAGCGCGGGTCTACAGGGAAATAAGTACCAGCGTAAAAAGGCACTAAATCTTCTGGGGAAAGAAATACGTTTAAAGGCCAACCCCCTTGACCACTCATCATCTGCAAAGCCTGCATGTAGATGCTATCGAGGTCAGGTCTTTCTTCTCTATCTACTTTGATGGGAAGATAATTAGTATTCATGTAGTCAGCGATCGCAATATCAGAAAAAGCTTCGCCTTCCATGACAGTACACCAATGGCAACTAGAGTAGCCAATGGAGAGAAAAATCGGTTTATTTTGCGCCCTTGCAGTTGCAAGTGCTTCGTCACACCAAGACCACCAATCAATCGGGTTTTCGGCGTGTTTGCGGAGATAGAGGCTCTTAGCTTCAGCAAGACGATTAGTCATGATCAAATGCAAGTAGTTGCCTTCTTTGCTCAGTCTACCCTTTTCCCAGGATTGTTAGCCTAGACGGCTATGTACATACGCAAGAAATCCTACGAGCGAATTACCCCTTGGGTAAGAGGTAGCACTGCATGTCTTTGATTGTGTATTTTGTAAAATATTTTACTGAAACGATCGCAATAGCAAGCTAACGATATTTGGTGGCGTTTCTGGTACAGGTGATGCTGTCTTTGTCTGAATTAAAGTATTTGGGCTAAGTCCTGCTATCAGGTGGAGCAAGAAGGTGATGATGGCAGCTTGTACAAGTTTTTCCCACATGGTACATATCTCTGGGTGGATAGCATTTCAAGTATGACTAGTGATTCTGAATACAATTTTTACTATCGACTTACTGAATCTAACAAAAATAATCTGATATTTGCTGAGGTAAATTCTAAAAAAAAGTTGAAAATGTTATTGAATATTTAACATAATTCCCCAAGAAAATCTGATTTTGTTATTGGTACAATCACCACATAGCCAAGGTTGTGTAACAAAAGCCAAGACATTTTAGGGCGACAACTGAAGTTTTTTGATTTTTTCTTTTCTAAACGAAGACATTCTCTTAGACACCTTTTGCCGCTAAAAAGTGCCCTTAGAAGTTAAATTTATTGCAAAAGCAACTTTTGCTACCTTATTAGAGAAGGGAAAACGAGAAAGGTTTAATTTATCTGCCTGAGAACAGTAGAGATAAACCCCAGTTTCGTGCTGACACCGATAAAATGTATTTAAAGTAGCCACAAACACGCTTCCATGATTCCTATCGTTATTGAACAATCGGGTCGAGGCGAACGCGCCTTTGACATCTACTCACGGCTGTTGCGTGAGCGCATCATCTTTTTGGGACAACAAGTTGACAACAACATTGCTAACTTGATTGTTGCCCAACTGCTGTATTTGGATGCCGAAGACTCGGAGAAAGACATTTATATGTACATCAATTCTCCCGGTGGTTCGGTGACGGCTGGTATGGGCATTTTTGACACTATGAAACACATTCGCCCTGATGTCTGTACAATTTGTACCGGATTGGCGGCGAGTATGGGCGCTTTCCTTCTCAGCGCGGGTGCTAAGGGTAAGCGGATGAGTTTACCTCATTCTCGGATTATGATTCATCAACCTCTCGGTGGCGCTCAAGGACAGGCGACTGATATTGAAATTCAGGCGCGGGAAATTTTGTACCATAAGAAGCGGCTAAATGACTATTTAGCCGACCATACAGGTCAACCAATTGAGCGCATTGCTGAAGATACTGAACGTGACTTCTTTATGTCACCAGAGGAAGCTAGGGAATACGGTTTAATTGACCAAGTGATTGACCGTCACGCCGCTGGTAGCCGCCCAGCAGTTGCTGTTCTTAATTAATAGTCCCGATTGCTAAATGGTGATTTACCATTTTTAATTCTCTTAAACCCTAAAAATAACCCCTCTTCAGGTATGAAAAGGGGTTATTTTTACAATGGGTAGTCTACTCAAGTACCTAATACCGATTTGCAAAAATGACTAACTAAAATTCCGCTAGTAGTCTGTCAAGTCAAGTTTGCTTGGTTCGTAGTGAGCGCTTTAGCGCTCAAACCAAGGACTAAAGTCCTTACTACGAACTTATTCATCCATCAAACTAGTGGGTCTGGCTGAGATTGGAGATATTGGAGGAAGTCTAATAATTCGACTTCTGTAAGCAAAAAACGCGAGCGCTTACCATAGGTTTTAATCAGATGCTCCCGTCCTTGTTCTGTTGTCCAGCCTAAACGCTGCATTTGTACATCGGTTTTATCCAATATCTCAGATAAATCCTCAGAAGATATTCTAGTAATTACATTGTCTGATTCTTCTGAGTATGTAGAGAAATCTTGGAACTCTTCATATTCCGCATCAAAATCCGTGGGGGGTTCTACTGTAGGTAGAGATACAAGGTATTGGAAGAAGTCTAATAATTCTACTTCTGTCAGTAAAGTACGCGATCGCTTCCCATAAGTTTTTTTGAGATGTTCCCATGCCTCCTCTTCTGTCCACCATAAACGTTCGATTTCAAAATTAATTTTAGCAATTAGAACTTCGTGTAATGTTGGTGTAGGTTGAGATACAAGGTATTGCAGGAATTCATGCAATTTCTCATGAGTCAGCAAAGTACGCGATCGCTTCCCATAAGTTTTAATAAGATGCTCCCGTCCCTGCTCTGTTGTCCAGCCTAATCGCTGTATTTCGATATCTGTTTTAGCAAGTAGTTCAGCAAAATTCACAGGTTCCATAGCTTCGTTATTGTTTCAAAAGCCTATGTTATTAGTCATTAGCCCTTACAAATGACTAATGACCAATGACAAATGACAAATCAAAATCCCGCTATTGGGTCTGGCTCAGATTGGAGGAATTTGAGGAATCCATGCAATTCTTCTTCAGTCAGCAAAGTCCGCCCCCGCTTGCCGTAGGTTTTAATCAGATGCTCCCGTCCTTGTTCTGGTGTCCAGCCTAAACGCTGAAGTTCGACATCTGTTTTAGCGATTACATCCGATAAATCCACGGGTTCAGCTTTTTTCTTTCTCTTTCCTGTCACTGACGGGGTGACGACATCCTCTTGAGGGCTATAACTCCGAGGCGTAAATGGTGTGACATTATTGGCAGAAATTCCTGGAAAGGTTTGATTTTCCATCTGGTTATCAGAGGTTATTTCCAAGTTTTCAACTGGAGGAGCAAATTCTAGCTCCTGGTTAGCAGTTACAGGAAAGCTTTGACCGAAATCCTGGCTATAGGTATCGCTTGTACTTGCACTTCCTGTCTCAGTTGGTAGGGGAACAGCATTGGTGTCACCGTACTGTTCATTTTTATTTGTTACTACTTCTGGTTTAATGTTCCGGACTCTGGAGGGCGGCATAGATATTTCTTTGTCGCTGACCACTGACCAATGACTACCAACAAAATCCCCATCTTTTGCAGAGGAATAGGCAGATTCATTTAATCGATTTTTGGTATTTAAGGAAGGGTTTAGCTGTTCCGGGGAAATTGGATTTGAGGTAAATGCCACTGATTCAGGTGGCGCATTTGTAATACCCAAAACTATCAGTGCCCTGGTTCTGGCTTGGTCTTCTGCTGCTTCTACTGTTTCTGCTGCTGCCATACCCGTAGCACGGGTTACGCCTTCTATTTGCACGCTTGCCCGGACAATATATTTTCCTTGAAAAATTTGGATTAATTCAGAAATAATACTGCCCTTGGGATACAAGCTCTGGAATTGAGCCAACATAATACTGCTACCAATTTAAATCTGTTGGGGACTAGGGACTGGGGACTGGGGACTGGGGACTGGGGACTGGTTACTGGGAAAGAATTATTTTAATCCCAATCCCTAATACCCAATCCCTAATACCCAATCCCCAGTCCCTTTTAAAGTAATATTTTTGCTTTGTCTCGTGTTCCAATTGTAGCAGTAGCTCTTTTTTGACGAAATTTTTGGCTAGTGCTAACTTATCTGGGTAGTCTTGCTTGCAATGCTATACTGATTACCCAACTCGATATCTAGAACTATTTTCTGGAAGTGTGCTCTAAATCTACAATAATGAAGATAAGGTTCGCCCTAACTGCTCATTAAGCTGCTCACCTAATTGTTACCGATTCTACATGTGGGAAAATTGGGTTCACCGGCAGTTCCTCCTAGTTAAAAATCAGATTCTAATGGCGTAAAATTACCTTCACTCTAGACAATCGAACACCTGTAGTTTCCACGCCACTTGACGGCAGCTGCTCCACTTGGGGAGACCCCAAGACCGCACTGCCTCCTCCACTTGGGGAGGCCCCAGACGCTCGCAGACTCGCTAACGCTGCGCTATCGCTTTTAGCGTCTCCCCTTCTCCCAAAGGGAGAGGCTAACGCCAAGGGAGAAGGTCGCAGTGGCTACCCTGCATAGCGCTTTTGGGCAGTATGGATTCTCTAAACCCAACTTCTCAAAAACCCGTCGCGTAATTACCTAGCGGGGCTAAATTTTAATCAGGCGTGCGATCTTAAGTTTGGTTAGGTGAAGGGACTTTAACACAGGCGAATTCTGAGAGCATCGTGCAGTGAGAAGTTCGTAGATACCCAGAGTTATCCGTGGGTAGGCTTCCTTTGCTCGGAACTGCTGGAGTAGTTTCCCACAAGGCTGGGTTGGGCTTCCTTTCCTTAGAACTTAGGAAGCCTTGCCTCTGGGCAATTCGTTTCCAGCTTGTTTCTGTAAGCCGTGAGGGTATACAGGAAAGAACCAGATTAAACAACCAATGATGTTTTGACCAAAGGTCGGTTCACTGCATGGAATTTTCAATCGCTACACTCCTTGCCAATTTCACCGATGATAAATTGGTAGCTCGGAAGGTTTTAGAAAAGAAACTTGGCTGTGAAGATGAAAAAAGCTTACAAAAACTTCACATTGCCTTAGATGTTCTCGAAAAAATCGGTATTTTAGTAAAAGAACGCGGCAAGTACCGCCGTGTCTCCGAAGAGGGAATAATCGAGGCAAAGCTCCGGTGTTCTAGTAAAGGGTTTTGCTTTGCTATTCAAGATGTGGAAGGAGCTGAGGATATTTACATCCGCGAAAGTCATTTGAGTAATGCTTGGAATGGCGATCGCGTTTTGGTCAGAGTTCTCAAAGAAGGCAGTCGCCGTCGCTCTCCTGAAGGTGAAGTGAAGCTGATTCTAGAACGTTCCAACCACACGTTACTGGCACGAATTAAGCAGGTGGAAACTGGTTTCCGGGCTGTGCCTTTAGATGATCGATTGCTGTTTGAACTCAAAATCCAACCCAACGAAGCGAAGTTGGAAGAAGCGATCGATCACCTTGTTCATGTGGAAGTCTTGCGTTACCCGTTGGCACAATATCCTCCCCTTGGTCGAGTGGTGCAAGTCCTCGGCAGTGATGCCGAAGCTGCTGCTGATATAGATTTAGTTACGTGCAAACACGATCTTTCCCGGACTTTTCCCGATCATGTCCTAGAAGCAGCTGCTAAGTTGCCCAAAAAGCTACTCAAAGCAGACCTGAAAAATCGGCTGGATTTACGTAATTTATTTACCTTCACCATTGAAGGGGTAAATGGCGATACAAAAGTTATAGAAAACGCTTTTAGTTTAGAAAAAAACTTAGCCGGAAATTGGCTTTTGGGCGTTCATATTACCGATGTTTCTCACTATGTCCAACCTGATGAACCTCTAGATAGAGAAGCACTCAAACGGGGTAAATCAGTGTATCTGGGAGAATTAGTACTGCCAATTTTGCCCCCAACTGTGGCAGAACGCTGTTCTTTAGTACCTGGGAGCGATCGCTTAACCATCTCTTTTTTAATTACAATTGATCCCCAATCGGGACAAGTGCTGGAGTGGGAAATTCAACCCAGTGTAATTAACGTAGAGACTGCACTAAGTACAGAACAAGCTCAAGCAATTCTCACAGGTGAAGCGCAAGATAAATCATCACAGGTTTTCCAAATCCTGCAAGACCTCCAAGCCTTGCAAACAGCCGTGAAACAGGTACGCTTGACTCGTGGTAGCCTCCAGTTGAATTTACCGCCCAGCCAAAACGCCTATTATGATGAGGGGATTCTCGGCGCTGTGGTGGTGAATGATTTACCAGTGCGATCGCTACTCACGGAGTTGGTGCTGCTAGTTAATCAACTGATCGCAACTCACTTAAATGCTCTTGGTGTTCCCGCTATTTGGCGAGTCCAGGGCACACCTGATGTTGAAGATGTCCAAGAAATGCTGAAATTGGCAGTCAATTTAGGCGTTGACCTCACCCTTGATCCAGAAGTCGATATCCAACCTTTAGATTATCAACATTTGACCACAGCTTTCGCGGAATCTCCCTCTGAGCAAGTTCTTACTTACTTATTGCAAGATACCCTGAAGCCGTCGGCATACAGCACCACTAAAGGTTCTCACTTTGGTCTGGCACTACCGCAATATGTCCACTTTAGCGCTCCTTTGCGGCGTTACCCAGATTTGCTGATGCAGAGAGTGTATTACTCGCTACTCGAAAACGGACGCGATCGCCGCAATACCCGTGTGAGAGAGCGAGTTAACCTGCGCCACTCTTCCAGCCACGAGGAAATTAATTGGAACGTTTTACCCCCAGAGTTGCAACAAGAACTGCAAAGCGATTTAACTAGGGTAATTGTCCAAATCAACGACCGAGAAAAAGAAGTCCAAGAGGCCGAAGCCGATTTAGCCGGACTGCAAAAAGCCCAACTGATGAAGCAACGCATCGGTCAGGTATTTCAAGGTGTGATTACTGGTGTTCAATCCTACGGTTTCTTTGTGGAAATTGAAGTACCAGCCGCTGAGGTAGAATCCAGCAGTAATCCTGGTGTGCCTTTGCGGGTAGAAGGATTGGTACACGTCAGTTCTCTCAAAGACGATTGGTATGAATATCGCGCCAGACAACAAGCACTGTTTGGTCGCAAAAATCGCGCTTCTTATAGACTAGGCGATCGCGTCGCCGTGCAAGTTAAAAGTGTCGATTACTACCGTCAGCAAATTGATTTGGTAACAGTAGGTAGCGATGGTGTCGCCAAAGGTTTAACTGGCAATGATTCTCGTGACGAATTTTCAGACCTATACTTACCAAATGATATGGAGTCTGATGAGATAGATCCCTACTCTGAGGATGAGTAATATAAAGTAGATAGTACGTGTCAAACAACACCAAGCCTCTAATTTTAGGCGTATCGGGCGCATCTGGTCTGATTTACGCTGTTCGCGCGATCAAATTTTTGCTAGAAGCGGATTATAGTATTGAATTGGTTGCCTCTAAATCTACTTACATGGTTTGGCAGTCAGAACAGGAAATTCGGATGCCACCAGAACCAACCGGGCAAGAACAATTTTGGCGAGAGCAAGCTGGAGTTGCACTTTCGGGTAAACTCCGCTGCCATCCTTGGGGTGACGTTGGAGCCGGGATTGCCAGTGGTTCCTTTGCCACTCTGGGGATGATGATCATTCCATGCAGCATGAGTACAGTAGCAAAGCTAGCGGCTGGCTTGAGTTCCGATTTACTAGAACGGGCAGCGGATGTCCAACTCAAAGAAGGGCGAAAGCTGGTCATTGTTCCTCGTGAAACGCCTTTTAGCCTCATTCACCTCCGTAACTTGACCTCTCTAGCAGAAGTTGGAGTGAGAATTGTCCCCGCTATTCCCGCCTGGTATCATAATCCCCAAACCATCGAGGATTTAGTTGATTTTGTAGTTGCCCGTGCTTTAGATCAACTGGATATTGACTGCATTCCAATTCAGCGGTGGCAAGGTCGTCGCTAACGCCCTGAACGGATTTATTGTAAATTTCACAATAGTCCTAAAAAGGTAATGATAGAGATGGCTGATAGTGTCAGTAGTCAGTGAACAGTAATTAGTGAAGAGTAATCAGACTGATAACTGACCACTGACAACTGACAACTGATAACTGACAACTGACAAAATTGCTATGGCTGTAATTCGCTTAATTCTATTGGTGGCAGTACTGGGAGGGCTAACGCTGTTGTTAGTCCAAAATTTCTCACCTGCCCTATCGCTAGTATTTTTGGGCGTGCGAACTCAACCATTACCACTAGCGATATGGATTTTGTTCAGTACTACCACTGGTGCTTTCACATCTATATTGATTGCTACCTTGTTTAACTTATCCAATTATTTTGGGGGAGGACAACGCCAAACTCCTGACCGCCGAAGCGCAACTTCACCTCGCGCCAAGGCAAACCGGAGAGAAGAACCTACATCTCGTCCTACCAGTTCTCCACCACCAGCTAGTAAAAAGGAAGAGCCTACTAGTGATGTATTTGATGATTGGGAGACAAATGGCAGTAATGATGATTGGGACTTTGATGAAAAGTCGGAGGAAGCGCCTACTTCTAATCCTCAAGCTCAACCTACTAAAGACTCTAAAACTTATGAACGTCAATCAGAAGCCAAAAGTAGCTCTCAGTCTGGTTCAGTTTACTCCTACAGTTACCGTGAGCCAAAAAATACGGCTGCGGGAAAAACTGAATCAATTTACGATGCTGATTACCGTGTAATCATCCCCCCTTATCAGCCCCCAACTACCAATCAAGCCGATGATGATGATTGGGAATTTTTTAATGATGATGATGATGATTTTGAGGATGATGATAAACGCTCTCGTCGGTAATATGTAGTGGGCTACGTCTCTACTTGATGCCACACCGCTCTCTAGACTCCTGCTTGACCTTACCAGTCATCGCAGCTTCCTGCAAAGTCATGAAAGCATTAAAATCTTCCAAGTCATAACGGGTAGTCAACAGTTGTCGTAGTTGATTTTCAGCTTCCACTGTCAAATAGCCAGTTGCTAAAGCTTTTTGTACAACGTCACGAATTCGATTCATAGTTGACGCCTCATTCATCCTATATTTATTCATTCAGGCTTATTGGGGTGAAATATGCAGTAGTTTTTGTGCCAAAATTTCAAAATTGCCAAGCTTTTTTGGGCGATCGCAGGATATAAGTCATTATTTACACCTTTCTCGGAAATATTTAATTGATTAGGGCTTGTTATAACTGAACTTTTAGAATAACGAGTATGTGCTAGTAAAAACACAGTATTGGGTATACTTAAAATTAACCACTAGAGTGAAAGTTCTGATTATTTAGATAGACAGAAATTGTTTGAATAAAGTTTCAAAGAAGCTATATTATTTTTTCTGTTAAGCATAGCGATCGCTATGCAGCAAATACAAAGTTAATTGAGGGAACTTACTACATTCCTAAGCAATTCTTCGTTTATATTATGGTAATTTTGCAGAAAAATCGTTAATTTATTGCCTTGGTTACTTTAAATACATTAACAATAGTAATAACGACGGTTGATTTAACTCAAATAGAAGACGAATTTGTAGAATTTAAAAACAAATAAAACCTTTCAAATAAATTCAAGTTGATAGCTCATTTCTTCTGGGTCAAGAACTTCCCAGATTAAAATTAAACTTTTCAATATTTCCCCAATTGAGTGACGGTTCTGAGCGCAGTAAATAATTCCTGCGTGCATAATAAAGCCACCATGATGAAGTATCACAAAGTCATCATCATGGGTGAAAATTACCCGATTCTGAGACATTGCAAAATAAAGCTGTTCTTCATCTGATGCAGCTATCAGTCCTGTTCCTGATGTAGTCGTCACATCAATACCACGACGACGTAAGCCATCTGCTATAGCATTACTTACATTCTCATCTAGGTGGAATCGAATTTTTTGTGTCATTTCGATTCTTTAGTTTCTCTTGCAGAATCGAAGGAGTTTTAGCCTGTATTTCTCTGACAAAGGCTTCTCCTTCTGCAATTTCTTGCCTGATCTCATCTAGATGATCGTGGTAATAAGCTAGAGCAGCATAAACATCAGCTAAAGTGATACTGGGATAATGATAAACGATTTCGTCAGGCGAAAGCCCCATCCGTTCGTGCCAAATAACAATATCTTGCACTCTAATTCGGTGTCCAGCAATGCGTGGTTTACGCCCATCTGGAGTAATTTCAATGTGTTCTGAGATTACTGGTATCTTAGACATTTTATCCAAGAAACACTCCTATAAGAACAAATTATATTTTAATTATCACCTGATTAGCGATCGCTAATCAAGTAATTTTATCCTGTTGCGCGATAGGTGCAAAACTACGTATTTTTAAATCCGAGATTGAGTCATTGAATTTATAATTATAAACTGTGACTCAGCACTCATAATTGGAGCGAAGCAACTGGTGAGCAATTTATTAAAAGGAGTCAACCTGTACTTAATTGGGATGATGGGCGTTGGTAAGACGACAGTAGGGCGCTTACTGGCAAAGGAACTGGGTTATGGATTTCTGGATACCGATAATGTCATTGCCCAACTAACAGGTAAATCTATCAATCAGTTATTTGCCCAAGAAGGGGAAGCAGGATTTCGCCAGATAGAAAGTGACGTGCTTTCACAAGTTTGTGCTATTACAAAATTAACTATATCAACAGGTGGAGGCATTGTACTGCGGCGAGAAAATTGGGGTTACTTGCACCACGGTTTGATAGTGTGGCTAGATGCGCCAGTGGAGCTAATTTACAGCCGTTTAGCTGAGGATACCACAAGACCACTCTTGCAAGATGCTGATCCTAAAGGCAAATTGCGATCGCTGCTCGAACAACGAACACCACTTTACTCTCAAGCTGATTTGCACATCACCGTGCAAGAGGCAGATACACCTGAAGACATTGCCAAACGAATACTTGAAACAATTCCTAGCGTTCTCAAAACACAAGTTTCTGATTAGGAAGACTCAAATTACCAAATTCTGGTCATCCGTAGGATAAACCCTGGTACTGCTCATTTGTCATCTGCACAAGCGAGGGAAAATTAACTCTCAAAGGTGTGCTTTCAGTTTGGATTAGCAGCGTGGTAATTTTCATTCCCTAGCTTCAGCCCTCGCAATGGGAACGGTATGGGTGGCTTATAGCCGAATGATTTCAATTTTAGAGGTTTGAAGGAGCGATCGCCTAACCTAATATGTTGGGTTCCGCTAATGCTGCACCCAACCTACACGATTTTCCTGAATATTTATTTCAGCGTATTCACCAAGCTTCTGTCGGGCAAACTCCAGCACTCGATATTGCAAGTCTTCAGGCATCACTTTTAATTCTTCAATTAGCCGATCGAGAATCGGTGTATCCATATTTCTCCTGATAATTTTCGATTTTGGTTGCTAGTACGCCACGGCGTAAATAGAGCAACCATTTAAAATCTCTCAAGAGCTTATTCCATAATACTTTTGACTTTTGACTTTTGACTTCCGCCTTGCGGTACTAGTCCTTCTTTTATAGATTTTCACATTTCTGAGACGAACTAAACAGCTATGCTTTATCAGTACAAACATACTCGACTTTGGCAGCAGAGATTGTGAGGAGTTACAAAGTCTTCTACACTGACTGAAATAGGTTTTAACTCTCTCTGTTAGGCTCCTCATGACGGTCAACGATTCTGAATACATCAGGCAAGCTGAAGCCACTCGTGTACGTGTACTAAGCGAAGCACTACCTTATATTCAACAATTTGCCGGTCGCACTGTTGTTGTTAAATATGGCGGCGCAGCGATGAAAGATAGCACACTCAAAGACAAAGTTATCCGCGACATTGTATTTTTATCCTGCGTCGGCTTGCGTCCAATTGTAGTCCACGGCGGTGGTCCAGAAATTAACAGTTGGTTAGATAAGCTGGGCATCGAACCACAATTTAAGAATGGTCTGCGAGTCACTGATGCCGCCACAATGGATGTGGTGGAAATGGTTTTAGTTGGTCGAGTTAACAAAGAAATTGTTGCGCTAATTAACCAAGCTGGTGGATTGGCTGTAGGACTTTGCGGTAAAGACGGTAATCTATTTACAGCCCGTCCCCAAGGTCAAGAAGGCATCGGTTTTGTGGGAGAAGTCAGCAATGTCAATATTAAGATTCTGGACACCCTGGCTAGCAATGGTTATATTCCGGTAGTGTCTAGCGTCGCCGGAGACGAAACGGGGCAAGCTTATAACATTAACGCCGATACCGTAGCTGGAGAAATAGCTGCTGCACTGGGAGCAGAAAAGTTAATTTTACTGACTGATACCAGTGGAATTTTAAAAGATTACAAAGACCAATCTACTTTAATTCCGAAAGTAGATATCCGTGAAGCCCGCGAGTTGATTGCTAATGGTATAGTCAGCGGTGGGATGATTCCCAAAGTGAGTTGTTGTGTGCGATCGCTTGCTCAAGGAGTCCGTGCAGCACACATCATTGATGGTCGCATTCCTCACGCCCTGTTACTAGAAATCTTTACTGATGTAGGGATTGGGACGATGATTCTCGGTTCGCAGTTTACTTCGTAGAGGAAGAGAGCAGGGGAGGTAGGAGGAGTAGGGGGAGCAGGGGAGGTAGGAGGAGCAGGGGGAGCAGGGGAGGTAGGAGGAGCAGGGGGAGCAGGGGAGGTAAATATTAAAGACTCGTGAACGAGGAAAAGACGAATTTTAATTTACACAAAATTACAGTTACAAATCATTTTCCCCTGCCCCCTGCCTCCTAACGGGGATAGGTAATAATAACCCGCGATCGCCCACCCCTAAATGGTGTACGACGCCATGAATTATTTATAATCACTGGATTAACTACGTTTGAGTCTCGAATTGTCGGATTAATCAAAGTTGGATTAATCAGCGTAGAATTTCTCACGTTCTGCCTGAACTGGGGATAGGAATAATCGGGGTAATGATTGCGTTGTAGCATCTGTCCCGTTGTTGGATTTACAGGCATAGGTGTGGGAATCGGACTACCATAAATAAACGAACCAACAGAAGGCGATGTCTGACGACAAGCTGCCCCGCAGCTACGCCTAGCTCCATAAGCGCCGTCAATTACTATCACACGCTGGGCAGAAGCTGGAGCAATGCTTACACCCATAACTGCTAAAGTCATGCCTGCTAAAAGCCAATTCAGTTGCGAATGCTTGATTTTCAACATATTTTACTCACCTGCATTTGATACCGGAATTTTTAAATAGTCGCAGCTACTAAGTACATGTCATCGCAGAAATAGGTCGGAAATAGAGGAAGATATTTTTTTAAGGTGAAACGAGAAACCAGAATATGCTTTTTCCATATCTCAAGTATCCGAATTGAAATAACTAAAAAGCAATAAGGTAGATGAATTTGATACCCGCACTGGTCAAGTCTGCGGGCTGAGTTATAAGCATAAACCTCAAGAAGAATGTGACCTCGCTATTGCCGCATAATTTCCGTCCCTTTTTAAGTATGACGTGTAATTAGTTGTATGAACAAAATTCTGAGGTGGATGAATGGAGTTTTCTAACTCCTCACTCCTGTACAGACACGATTAATCGCGTCTGTTCTAACTCAGCAATAAATTGATCCCCAAGTTACCAATCCAAGATAGGATGGACGTTGATTTACGTATTCTTTTACTTAATGCATATGAAGCGCTATTGGTCGCGTTTGCTTGCGCTGGTTTTGGTTGTATCTATCGGCTTAATGGGCTGTTCTGGCAGTCCAGATAGTTTGACTGGGGATTATCGCCAAGACACCTTAGCTGTGGTCAATATTATGAGACAAGCTCTGGATGTATCACAAGATTCACCAGACAAAGCAGCAGTTCAAGCGGAAGCGCGTCAAAAAATTAATGACTTTTCAGCCCGCTATCAGCGGGTTAACTCTGTTTCTGGTCTTGGCTCCTTTACAACCATGCGAACAGCCCTCAACTCCCTAGCTGGACACTACAGTTCTTACCCAAATCGTTCTGTACCCGAAAAACTCAAAAATCGTTTAGAGAAAGAGTTACAGCAGGTAGAAGCAGCACTGAAGCGTGGCGGTTAATTCTTAACTATTGCCGACTCTATCATCAAGAGTCAATACTTTTGGCTCTTGATTAATTTGTCAACTTGATATATGTCAGATTTTTAAATTTTCAAATAAACTGATTAACACTTTTCTAGCTAAAAGCCTTGTTACAGTTAAACTTATTTCGTCTCCATCCAATTTTCACCGACACGCGCATCCACCAGCAACGGCACACTCAATTGGACTGCGTTTTCCATCACCGACTTAATTTGTGGCTGTAATGCTTCCCATTCCTGAGGAGGGATTTCAAACACTAATTCATCGTGAACTTGCAACAACAAACGCGCCTGATAGTTCTTCAAAACCTCATGCAGTCTTACCATTGCAATTTTGATGATATCGGCGTTGGAACCTTGAATTGGTGCATTAGCAGCGGAGCGTAGTAAACCTGCATCATAAGCACCCAAATTCTTCAATTTACTCAGATCAATCTCTTCTGGGTTACTGCCTTTTAATCTGCGTAAACTGTTATTAGTAAAGTCAAAATAACGACGACGACCGAAAATAGTTTCTACATAACCAAGAGCGATCGCTTCTTTTTTCATTCGCTCTAAATATGCAAATACTTTCGGATATCTTTCATTAAACCGCTTAATGAACTCGTTGGCAATGTTCTTATCTATCCCAGTTGAGCGTGAAAACCTTAGAGAACCCATTCCATAAATTACGCCAAAATTAATAGTTTTTGCCATCCCTCGTTCTTCTGAGGTTATATCTTCTTTTTCAAATACTAACCGTGCGGTAACAGTGTGAACATCTTCATTTTGCTGATATGCTTGCACTAATATTGGTTCTTGACTCAAATGAGCCAAAATCCGCAATTCAATTTGTGAGTAATCAGCAGCCACCATTAACCAGCCTGGTTCTGGCAAAAATGCCTTACGGATTTGGCGACTAAAAGCTGTACGAATGGGGATATTTTGTAAATTCGGATTAGAAGAAGATAACCTACCAGTTGATGTGGCTGCTTGGTTAAAATCAGTATGAACGCGTTGGGTATCTGGACGCACTAATGCAGGCAATGCATCAACATAAGTAGACTTTAATTTAGATAAGGTGCGATACTCAATGATCGCTTCAACAAAACCAGATTTATCATCTTCTTGGAGTCTTTCTAGTGTTGCTGCGTCTGTAGAAAAGCCCGTTTGAATTTTACGAGAATGTCTAGTACTTAACCCCAACTTTTCAAACAATATTTGGCTCAACTGCTTAGGAGAACCCAAGTTAAAATTTTCCCCAACTATTTCAGTAGCTTCCTCTTTTAACCTAGCTAACTCAGTCTCTAAATGCTGCGAAAGTTCTTGTAAATAAGCTGAATTAATGCGGACGCCTGTATATTCCATTTGGGCTAAAACTGCTTCTAGCGGCTGTTCCACTTCCACTAATAGCTTAGACAAAGTTGGAATTTGATTCAGTTCTTCACGCAATTTTGATACTAAGCCAAAAGTAGAATAAGCATCCATACCGCAGTAATCTGCTACGGCAGGAATATCTATATCAGCAATGGTTTTGCCTTTAGGAACTAAATCTAAATAACTTTTTGCGATCAATCCTAAATATCGCTGCGCTAAATCCATTAAATTATGGCTAGAATCTGGATTTAGAATATAACTTGCCAGCATAGGATCAAACACTACTCCCGCCAAATTAATTCCTTTACACTTTAAAACTAAGCGGTCAAATTTGGTATTTTGTAGAACTTTGGGATAATCGGCACTTTCAAGAATTGGGCGTAATGCTTCTAACACCAAATCTTTAGGCAAATTTTCCACAGTTTTATGCCCCATAGGAATGTAGGCCACCTCATCTGGTTCAGTTCCCCAACAGCAACCAATTCCTACTAACTCAGCATCTCTTGGTTCTAAAGCAGTAGTTTCAGTGTCCCAAGCAACGGGTATTTCTGGGTTAGTGAATGTTTGCAAAAGTTCCACTAACTCAGTTAGTTTTGCTTCAGTATTGATGATGCGTGGTGTAATTGGGGAAGTAGATTGTTGTGGAGCTGCTGCTGTATCACTAGCACTGAAAAACCACAAATCATTATCTTCATCAGTGCTGAATTCTGAGTTAGTATTGGGATTAATTGCGTCTGTTTTGGCTTCTTGATTTTCTTCGACTTTGCCACCAAAACGTTGTTGAAGATCGTTTATTTTACCTAAAAAAGACTTGAATTCTAATTTTTCTAAAATTGGTGCTAATACGTTTGTATCAAAGCCTTTTAACTTGCAATCTTCTAAATTAAACTCTATAGGAACATCTAAAACTATGGTTGCCAAATAGCGAGACTTCTCAGCATCTTCTTTACCCGTTGCCAGTTTTTTCTGAGTTGCGCCTTTAATTTCATCTAACGCAGCATAAACACGATCAAGTGAACCATAAGTGTTTAACAGCTGCACTGCTGTCTTTTCCCCAATTCCCTTGACACCAGGAATATTATCGGATTTATCACCACAAAGAGCTTTGAAATCAACAATTTGTGAAGGTAAAACGCCCATTTTTTCTTTGACTTGTTCTGCTTCAAATTCCGTGATGCTATTTGTAGAGCGTTTTAAGGCATCTGGACTAAAATTCAGAACAGTGATTTCTTTGTCAGAGTCGATCAGTTGAAATAAATCGCGATCGCCAGTGAGAATCTTCACCCTATAGCCAGCAGCAGTTACTCGTTGTGATAATGTTCCCAAAACATCATCTGCCTCATAACCAGGGGCAGTGAAAATTGGTAGATTGAAGCCATTGAGCAACTCATGCAGGTTTTCTAAGTCGGGAATGAAGTCTTCTGGCGTTTCTTTGCGATCGGCTTTATAAGTATCGTCAGCTTCGTGGCGAAAAGTGGCCTCACCCAAATCAAAAGCGATCGCCATTGCTTGGGGCTGTTGTGTTGCCATTACCTCCAGCAGGCACTTCACAAAACCAAAACATATACTGGTAGGAATGCCCGTTTTTGTACGCAGCCCTCCATCTCGCCCTTTGGCGAAAGCAAAATATGAACGATAAGCCAGCGAGTGTCCATCTACGAGGATGAACGTGGGGCGTGTTGCGGTTGCAGAAGTGATTTCAGACATAGCACTATTTTAGCCAGAAGGTTTGTCACATAGTTAGCAATTTTAGATGCTCGTTCAGCTTGGCTTTGGTAACAATAGTGAAGTTTTTGTGTACCAAGGGATTTCTAAATAAAAAATATCCAACTATTTATTGTGGGGTGGGCGTCTCGCCCGCCCAGTAACCAAAAGCGGGCAAGATGCCCACCTCACAAGATTGGATAATTTATTTCTTGGAAGTCCCCTATCCCGCCTGAGAATAAATTCTCTTTTCTTATAGCCCAAATCCACTAAGCGTGGGCTAGAACCCTTACTTAGTCTTCAATAGATAGACTTTAGCTATAAGCCTCAGAATTCATTCTGAGGCGGTCGTGGGGACTGGTACAAGTTCTGAGTTAACCTCTTACTGGAACTTAAAATCTAGGAAATTATGCCGAAAGCATCTGCTACACACTTGGCATCTACTGATCATCAGGCTGCTGCAAAAGACATTAAACTACTAGTTTTGGATATAGATGGCACGATCGCAGGACATTCCAACACCATCAGTGCAGGTGTAAAGCAAGCTATTATTGCAGCGCAAGCAAAAGGAATTCAAGTAGCGATCGCTACAGGTCGAATGTATCGTTCAGCCTTGCGCTTTCACCAAGAAATCGGCTCTACCCTACCATTAATGGCTTATCAAGGAGCCTGGATTCAAGACCCGATTACCCAAAAAATCCATCGCCACTGGCCTGTTTCTAGGGAAATCGCCTACCAGTTACTCGACTATTTTGAACAGCCTGAATTGCGATCGCTCCTATCTGTCCACTTCTACATCAACGATCAGCTATACGTCCGTGAGGTAACTAGAGAAACCAAAATTTATGCAGAACGTTCTGGTATTACCCCGATTCCAGTAGGTGATTTGCGCCAAGCCTTAACGAATGAACCGACAAAAATTCTTGCTTTGTGCGATGACACAGATGTAATCGATCAGCTATTAGGGAATTTGCGCCGCCAATACACACCTGCTGAACTTTATCTCACAACATCTGTTGCTACCTTCTTTGAAGCAACTAACGCCTCTGTGAGCAAGGGAACTGCTGTGCGTTACCTAGCTGAAGAATTGCTAGGATTACAGATAGCCAACGTCATGGCTATTGGCGATAACTTCAATGATCTGGAAATGCTGGAGTATGTTGGCCTCGGTGTAGCTATGGGCAACGCACCAGCAGGAGTGCAAGCGATCGCGCAGTGGGTAGCTCCTAGCGTAGAGGAAGACGGAGCAGCAGTAGCAATTGCAAAGTTTTTGCTGTAATGAGGGCACTATTTCAAACCTAACCCATACAAATCAGAAAGGACACCGACGACTGGCCGTGTTTCGTCTCGGTGCCCTAGCTGGTTCGCTCCTCACACACCTGCTAATGTAGCTGAGGTGATGCATTGAGTCAATAGCTATTATAAAAGTTTTTATTTCTGTCTAAGCGACATTACCGATTTATAACTCCAAGGGCGCAAAAATACCCAAGTTTTCCTCTAGCACATATCTTAATACTGACTGAGTAGCCATAAGCAATCCGAGTCTAGCTTGGGCTAGCTTTGGTGAGGTCATTTTTACCTCACCCCAAATCCGGCAATTAGACCAGAAGTTTTCAAAAGCTTGGCTCAAACTCAGCGCTAATTTTTCCCATTTCACAGAACTCTTAACATCAGCGCCCTCTATGGTGTCTAGCACTTCTACTAACTCGGCAATTAAACGACGCTCATCTGGATGATTTAGCCGCAGTGTTCCATCACCATTGAGCCAAGGTAAAGGGTTAGGAGAGATAACATCCCAAAAAGCTGGACTAGTATTTGGAACTGGTTCTCTAAGTTTAATCAATCCCTCTCGGTAAGCCAGTAGCACTAGCGAACAGCAACGTGAATGGACGTACTGAAAAGTAAACAATGAATTAGATATTGGGGATGGGGGATTGGGCATTGGGGATTGGGCATGGTTATTCTCCTTGTCCCCTTGTCCCCTTGTCCCCTCATCTCCCTCATCTTCCCCTACTCCCATCTCCGCCTCTCCCTCTAGGCTCCCCACTGCCAGATTTTGTAACCAACTCGCTAACGCCGAGTCAGTCAATTCAAAATGTATCCACCCAGGGGGAACAATTTGGACGCTAAAAACGTCGCAACAATTCTTTGCTAAATCAGAGGCGATCGCACTGGCAAGCTCCATAACTTTTCGATTCTGAGATTTTGATAGTCTTAGAGCCACACTTGAGATATATAGAACATTGTTTTTATCTCTATCTTTATATAGATGTTTATTTTCGGCTTTTATGCATAAATTTTTTACGTCGTAAGTATTAATACTTGGTGCATTTAGTAAGTAGCTACATACTAGCTGTTTAATTGACGTATACTTGCTAACTAGTAATTTATGATGCACGTAACTTTATGTATATAATCATGTAAAATATATTAGTTGATTTTCTGTCATCTATCTTGCGATATAAATTTAATTCAGATGAAGAAAAATGAGAAGAGGATAAAATTTAATGAATAATCGATGAATAGTAAGTAAACTTTACTACCATCATTGTACAGTAGGAAGTATAACAAAAGAGTAGAGAGTAATTTGCTTTCTATTCTTTGGATTGGCTGGCGCTGTTAGGCGTTATGCCTGCCTCGCCAACACAAAGACACTCCTTGCACCTTTTGATCACGTCTTTGTCTTCAGCCGAACGCTCTTTGTTACCTATGCAATCTCCATCCTCCTTTTCTGAGGCATCACGGCCTTTTTTAACTTGGCAACGCATTCTTGACTGGGCTCAAGAACACTACCGCTGCCGTACCTTTAGCAAAGATGAGCGCATTCCAGCCCGGCCTGGATTGCTATATTTGGTGCAAAGGGGTGCGATCCGTATGGTAGGAACCGCCCAAGTTAGTGCGACTGCTAGCCAGCTAACGTCTCGACGAATTAACAGAACCCCAGAAGAAGCGTTCTTGGGTTTTGTGGGAGCGGGACAGCCATTTGAAATTGTTGCTCAATCACCATTTACACTCCAGTCCTACGCCCATGTTGACCAAACTGCGGTGTTGTGGATGTACTGGCATGATTTAGACAACTGGCCTCACTTCCGTCGTGAAGTTATGGATGCCTTTAGGTATCAGCACCAGCGTAAGCTACTGTGGCTGAGTGCCTTGGGACAACGCCGCACAATTGACCGACTCTTAGGATTTCTCACATTGTTAATTGAGGAATATGGAGAGCCAGCAATGAGCGACACTGATCCTGATGTGATTCGCGGCTATTGTCTGCCCTTCCCCCTCACCCATGCCCAAATTGGGAGCGCGATTGGTTCGACCCGTGTCACCGTCACCCGTTTGATGGGTAAGCTACGTCAACGTGGCTTAATCCTTACCCAAGGGGATAATCTAATTTGCTTGCCAGCAGAGTCGATTAATAGAGCTGGTTAAAGCACAGTTCAGAGCGGCGATTTCCGCCACTCTGCCTGAGTGCAATCGCAGTTGTCAGCGAATTTTGACAAACCCAGCTTGGGTAATCAGTTCCTGTCCCTGCTCAGTCAGCAGTAAGTTGGCGTAAGCGACACCTGCTTGCTGCTCAATCTGATTATTCTGTTTCACCACCACAAACAGATTGCGGGTAATCGGGTATTTTCCTGATTGGAAAGCCTCAATGTTCAATTTGTTTCGTTTACCAGGACATTCGGACGGGAGGACAGATGGTTCTTGGTATGGAGCAATATATTGCCCTTGCGTCCGCCCCAACGGCAAGGGCTTGATTGAGCATTGAGGAATCACCTCTGGGGCCGAAGCGTAGTAAATGCTACCAGGACTACCAGCCAATTTTTGCAAGGCTTGGGTGGTTGTGGAGATAAATTCCACATTGGGGCTGAAAGCTTGACCACCCAATATGTCTTGGACAAAAAGTTCGACTGTACCGCCATCAGCAATACGGCGAGAATAGGGTTTAATTGGAATATTGGGGCCGCCCACCTGGCTCCAATTATTGATTTTGCCTGTATAAATTGACTTTAACTGCTCTACCGTTATTCCTGGGATATTGAGATTAGGGTTAACTGCGACTGCCAAACCATCAATTGCCACAGGAATTTGTTTCAAACTGAACCCACGCTGCTGGGCACGGCTTAACTCCTGATCTAAAACTGGTCGGGAGGATTGAGCAAAGACTAGTTGACCGTCTATTAGTGACTGGATGCCAGTACCAGAACCAGGAGATGCACTGCTGGGTTCTACATAACGCAGCCGAAGTTCTGGTCGCGCCGCTTGAATTGCCGAATCAACTACCAGCCGAATTGGTGCCCAAGATGTACTGCCTCCGTAATTGAATAATCCTGTAGGAACTTCCTCTACTGAAGTGAAAGTATTGCCACTAGACTGTTTTGATCCGGTTTGGGGCGTTTTGCTGTTACTAGAGTTGATTGTATTTAGGTCAACACCAGACTTTCTAGTAAACCACCAAAAACCGCCAGCTATTAGCCCGGCCGTGATTAGGATGGATAAAACAAGAATAGTTGTTTCATTTTTTTGGGACATAGTAGAATTACCCGTGCGTCCATTCAATATAAGTGCTTGACTTGATAGGTGCTTGCTACTTGAGATTGTATTGGGAGGACGGGTGTTTTGTTAACGAATACTGACAAATCCTCACTTCTGACTAGTTTAGAAGCCAAAGTATAATAAATTTTTCCTGGATTATTCGTCTTTTCTCTCAAGGCTTGAGTGTTGGTAAGGATAAATAAGTTGCTATTTGACCTAAAATTTTCCCCATAAAGCTCAATTTCGCATTTTGAGGGTTTTTTTAGGTTAACTATTGGTTAATTTTTAGTTTTTTATTGCTGATTATCGGACTTGTTCAAAGTCATAACCAGTTCGAGAGCGAGAACCAGGAACGATTTTTACAAGTTGGACTGGTGCATTGCGATCGCCTGATGCTAAAAACCGAATTGTACCAGAAGCGCCAGTGGCAGAAAAGTCAGAGGAAGACAGTGCTTGTTGGACTCCAGAACGTGTGGGGTTGCGTCTTAATGCCGCAATCAGAGCTACAGTAGCATCATAGCTAAGGGCACTTCGCCAACTCACATCACCGCCCCATAACTGCCGGGATTTCTGAGGAAAGTCTGAATTGCGATCGCCATCAATATGCCAGGGAACAGCTACTAGCATCCCTGTAGCTTGTTCTCTGCCAATTTCTAAAGTTTTGACGGTGTAAACATCATCTCCCGCCAGTAAAGTTAACCGTTTCTGGTTAATCTGAACTACTTGCAGCGCTTTGTCCAAAGTTTCAGTGTTAGCAGCTAACATCAATACTTCTGCACCTTGTTTAGTTGCTTGTTCTACATTTTTAGCGGCACTAAAACCCACCTGAGACAAATCAAATTCGCTGGATACTTGTCCACCCTCTAGGGAAACAGATGAAACAAACTCTGACTTTAAAGACTGGCTATAGTTACTCTGAGAATTAAAGAAAACCGCTGCATTTTTTTTCTGCAAGGTTTTCACCATGTAGTTGGCTAAAGTTCTAGCAGCCATGAAATCACTGGGAACCGTGCGAAAAATGTAGGGGCTAAAGTTAGAAATTTTTACAGATGTACTGGTAGGGGAAATTGCTACAAGTTGTCCAGAAGTATAAATAGTACCTGCTGCTAAGGTGGAATCGCTAGTATTAGGCCCAACTACACCTAATACTTCTGAATTACTGACTAGGTTAGAAGCGATTTGCTTGGCTATTTCTGGATTGTCGTTGTCGTTGGCTATCCCCACCCTCAACGGCACTCCCTTGACTCCTCCAGAGGTATTAATTTCATTTTGGGCTTGGGCGATGCCACGTAAAATTTCTAAAGCAGCATTCGGGTCAGTGCCTACTGGTACAGAAGCCACAATGGTGTAGCTTTTGGAAGAACCGATGCGGGCATTGTTCAGAAAGATCAGCGCTTCTGGATCGTTACGGTTGAGTTTTAGGGCAGCTGTGAAATTAGCGATCGCTTTATCATAACTTTTAGCTGCGATCGCCTGTACGCCCTCTTTTTTTGCAGGAGCAACCGTACCTGGAGTCAAAGTTTTTTCCCCAAAACTAATGCGGTCTTGTAGGGATGGATTGCTGCCTAGTTCCGAACTTGGAATGATGTTATTACCAATTTTGACTACAGAGCCATTAGTAAACCACCAAATTCCACCGCCAACTATGCCAACTGTCAGCAGCAGTGCCAAAGCTAAAATTGTGGTTTCATTCTTTTGTGACATGAACAAATTTGAATAAAGAAAAAGTTTTAAAGTATCAGAGATAATAATTTATAAATAAGTCTAAATATAGCTGTCAGTGAAATGGCTACTAAGGCTGATGCAACTGATAAAATTACTACTTCCAGGATACCAAGACCCCCGTGTAAAAAGGGAAGAAAAAAAATAATCGCAAAAGTAATTGCCGGAATAATTAATAAATCGAACTTTTCAATCCATCGCCTGGTTTGGGCATATATAAGTATTCCTAAAATCACACATGCAACACTTAAAGTAACTATTGGTTCTTTTACGAGACTGAAGAGAGCGATCGCTATCAATGCTCCTTCAAATCCACTAAATGCCGCCCCACCCAATAATTCCATTGTAGAAAACGCTGGTTGAGTTGGTGGACGGCGGGGAACGACGGGATTAGAACCTTTTGCCGGTTGTGGCGGAAGTGTTACAGAGGGCGAATTAAGTTGTGTAGGGGCTTGAACCGCCTGTGAGTTAAGTGCATCTATAACTTCCTGGGCTGACTGGAAGCGCTGATTAGCAGCAGGTAGCAGCATTTTGTCTAATATGTCAGCAAGGCGAGGGCTGACAGTCACTTGGGTTCGCCATTTCCACTGGTTGCTATAGGCATCAAATAGTTGAACTGCTTCCTTATTTGTCAATAGAGTAACAAGAGTTACAGCCAAGGCGTATAAATCTGTAGATGGGAATACTTGACCTCCAGCCATCTGTTCAGGCGGTGCAAATCCCATAGAATAAATTCCTGTGGAAGAAGCAGCAGAACCAAGTGCAGCATTTGTTATTTGCTTAACTGCACCAAAATCTAGTAAAAAAAGTCTCCCATCACGACGGCGCATGATGTTAGAGGGTTTAATATCTCTGTGGATAATGCCTCTATGATGGACAAACTTTAGCACCTTCAGGATTTCTTGCAGCACCTCCAACACTTGCTGTTCAGAAAATTTGCCTTGTTGAACTAATTCTTCTTCTAAGTTTTGCCCATCAATGTATTCTTGTACTAAGTAAAAAAACTGGTCTTGCTGTCCTGGTTGCAAGCTATTTACTATGACTGGGAAAAAGGCAAACAAGTCAGGAATTTGCTCGTGATCGTTACCAAGTTGTGCTAAAACTTCTGCCTCTCTCTCAAACATCAACTGTGCTTGTTGCAGTTGATTTAAGGTTAAATTTCCCGATGGTTGAAACTGCTTAACTACGCATTGGCGCATTCCTGGTATTCGGCGATCGCGTGCCAAAAAGGCTGCACCAAATCCCCCCCTTCCCAGCAGCTTCATGGGGACATATCGACCATCTAGCAGCAATGGCATACCACAGGTAGTACAGTACTTTTGCTGCGTTGTTTTCAGCGTCGTAATATCATCTAAATCAGCAAAATAGTTTTGTGGGCGTGGGCAACGTGGACGGGTACAGTAAACTTCCATTTTCGTGATTAGTCATTAGTCAAAATAATTCGTAATTGATAATACTCGCCTCCGGCGAGGAGCAAGCTACGTAATTCGTAATTCATTCAGGTTATATAGAAACTAAACTTCTTGATCAGGAACAGGAAACTTTTTTACTGATGTCAAATTCTTAGCTTACCTACGGTACGCTACAGGAAAAGCTATGAGATAATAATTACGAATTACGAATTACGAATTATTTGGCCATTGGTCACTTAAAAAAAACACAGGACAAATAACATAGACGCCCAAAGGTTAGGACTAATAACCAGATTGTTAGCCCTCGCCGGAGGAGGTGGGCATTGCTCCATCCAATGTAGCTAACACTATGTTTTTTTGTGCCAATGTTAACACATCTTGACTCCATCCAGGATTAGCAAACTGGGGCAAAATTTCGCGACTAAAAGCTTCTGCGGCCTTGGATCTATACCGATTAGGATTAAAAATCAGCCACAGTGTCCGTTTGACGACGACACCTTCAATGGGGGTACGATGCAGAACACCCATTTGTAACTCTTTAGCGATCGCACTAGTTGAAACAAAAGCAGCTCCCAAACCAGATTGCACAGCATTTTTAATTGCTTCAATGGAATTCAATTCCATTTCAACCTTAAGACGTCTGGTATCAATTTCACAGCGTGCTAACACTTGATCAATGACTTTACGGATAGTAGATTGGGAATCTAGGGCAATGAATTGTAATTTGTAGAGGTCTTCTTTTTGGATTTTTTCCAGTTTGGTAAAGGGATGAAAGATAGGTAGAATTAGCGCTAGTTCGTCTTCAGCGTAAGAAAGAACTTCCAAAGATTCTGAGAGTTCACTGGGAATTTCACCACCGATAATTGCCAGATCAACTTGTCCGTTAGCAACACTCCAAGCAGTCCGCCGGGTAGAGTGGACGTGTAATTGCACTGCCACATCTGGATATTTTTGTCGGAACATACCGATCATTCTGGGCAAAAGATAAGTGCCAGTAGTTTGAGAAGCACCGACAATCAAAGTCCCGCCTTGGAGATTTTGTAAATCTTCGATCGCGCGGCAGGTTTCCTGACACAGACTGAGGATTTTTTCACCGTAACTTAGGAGTAGATGCCCTGCTTCGGTTAATTGGGCGCGTCGCCCTCCACGGTCGAATAGAGGGACATCTAGTTGCCGTTCGAGGTTTTGCACTTGCAAGCTCACGGCTGGCTGGGAGACATAAAGACTATCAGCGGCACGCTTGAAGCTTCCTTCTTGGGCGATCGCTTTTAAAATACGTAACTGATCTAAAGTGAAAGGAAGGTCAGACATAAGGCTCAATCCACAAACTTTAAAAGGAGCGGATGCACGCAACAAATCAGGTTTGGCAGCAATCAGCTGGGCATGATTTGTTACATATTAAACTTGAAGGCTTAACTCGAAAAAGACAGTAGCACAACATCTTGACTAAAGTCTCCTTTTGAATACTTTGTGGTATTGGTTGTACTGAATTCAATTTTATTTAAATTACTTCACCTGTGGATATGCTGTTGATTTCTTGGTTGACACCCAGTCATTTTGTCATACTGGGGTTACAAATAGTGTTTGCGATCGCTCACAGTGGAGGCGCTGCTTTGCGTCCAAGGGCCGAAAAATATATTGGTCCAAGGCTTTATCGCATTCTCTTTGCATTAGTCAGCCTACCGTTGGCTGTGATATTAATTATTTACTTTTTTGGGCATCGCTATGATGGTTTGCAACTTTGGCAGGTACAAGGAGTGCCAGGAGTACGAGAATTTGTTTGGCTGCTGTCAGCGATCTCGTTTTTATTTTTATATCCTGCTACCTTCAATCTACTAGAAATTGCTGCCATTCAAAAGCCCCAAGTTCATCTCTACGAAACAGGAATTATTCGGATTACCCGTCATCCCCAGATGGTAGGACAAATAATTTGGTGTGTTGCTCATACTCTGTGGCTAGGTACTACCTTTACCCTTGTGACTTCCATTGGATTGGTGTTGCATCACTTGTTTGGAGTTTGGCACGGGGATCGCCGTCTCTTACATCGTTATGGGGAAGCTTTTGAAATTGCTAAACAACGGACTTCAATTATTCCCTTTAAAGCAATTATTGACGGACGTCAATCTATCAAGTGGCAGGAATTTATTCGCCCTTCCTATTTAGGAGTTGCTATTTTTATAGCTTTGCTTTGGTGGTCGCACCCTCTGTTGCTGGAAGCAACCAGTAAGATAAAATGGGAAATCTAGGCGATCCCCAGTATCAGCATAAAATCCAAAATAGATGAGCGTTTCAGGTTATCAATTGTCCCAAATCAATGTAGGATAAGTTCAAACGTCTATCTATGGGGGTGCGTTCAGTTAGCTTAAGATTTTATATTGGTAGTTGAAGGCCCGTTGTCTTTCCTGGGGAATAAATGGCAGATTCAGTCAAATACCCAGGCGGCTACGGCAATCAGGAGCTTAACATTCAAAAAAGCCACCGTAAGAGTCCCTCTGGCTTTTTTATCAGAGACATATCAATACATTCATTTTTTGCCCAATTATTCTGTGTCCTGAAATTTGGTTCCTGAAAGCATCTATCGGCAGTTACTGACTTGCCATTCCTTCACTTCAGTGCTGACTAGGTAATTTGATATAAAAACCTTATAATCCAAGAGGCGTCATGGTGTTGTCGGTTAGTGAGCGGACATTTACTCAAGAAGTTTTAGAATCTCCTATTCCTGTTTTAGTTAATTTTGAAGCACCTTGGTGTGGCTTGTGTCGGATTATCCACCCACTGCTATTGCAATTTCAAGCCCAATGTGGCGAAGAAATTAAATTAGTTGGGGTCAACGCCGATCAAAATTTTAAATTGTCTACTACTTATCGGCTAAAGTCACTGCCAACTTTACTATTGATTGAAAATGGCACTGTTCGGCATCGCTTGGAAGGTTTTCGCGGCAGAGAGGATTTACGTCTAGCTTTAGAAGATATTAAAGCTAGCTACAGCAATTACCCGAAAATTTATAAGAATTCAAAAACACTGGATTTAGAGTGTCGGTCAGCCTGATGGATATAGGGCATAGGGCATAGGGCATAGGGCATAGGGCATAGGGCATGGGGCTAATGACCAATGACCAATGACCAATGACTAATGACCAAATATAAAACCATGCTTAACACCCCACCCAACTCAGTCTTGGGTGGGTTATTTTATCCTAAAGGGTGTGTGTCACAATTATTAACAGTTTCGACACGCTAAATCAAGAATTTTAAAAGTAGGCGTCAGTGATGGAAGTAATCTATCAGTATGCCTGGCTGATTCCGGTGTTCCCTCTTCTTGGGGCAATGCTGGTCGGTCTAGGGTTAATCTCGTTGAATCAGGTGACAAACCGCCTCCGCCAGCTTAATGCTGTGGTGATTATCTCCATGATGGCAGCAGCTATGGCACTGTCGTTTGCCTTGTTGTGGAGTCAAATTCAAGGACATCCGTCTTATATTCGCACCTTTGAGTGGGCGGCAGCAGGTAATTTTCACCTGAGCATGGGCTACACTATTGACCACCTGACAGCCCTAATGCTGGTGATTGTCACAACAGTAGCCTGCTTAGTCATGGTTTACACCGATGGCTACATGGCTCACGATCCCGGCTACGTGAGGTTTTATGCCTATCTGAGTTTGTTTGGCTCCTCAATGTTAGGTCTGGTGGTCAGCCCCAACCTAGTACAAGTTTATATATTCTGGGAACTGGTCGGGATGTGTTCCTACTTGCTGGTCGGTTTTTGGTACGATCGCAAGTCAGCAGCAGATGCCGCTCAAAAAGCGTTTGTAACCAATAGGGTGGGCGACTTTGGTCTATTACTCGGCATTTTAGGGCTGTTCTGGGCAACAGGAAGCTTTGATTTTAATATCATGGGCGATCGCCTCGCCCAACTCGTAGAATCAGGTTCTATCAGCAATTTTCTCGCTGTCCTGTTTGCGATTTTAGTTTTCTTAGGCCCAGTGGCGAAATCAGCCCAATTCCCTCTCCACGTCTGGCTACCAGATGCGATGGAAGGCCCCACCCCCATTTCTGCCTTGATTCACGCGGCAACAATGGTGGCAGCGGGTGTTTTCCTCATTGCCCGGATGTACCCAGTATTTGAAGGCGTTCCAGTTGCAATGAATGTCATTGCATTTACTGGGGCGTTTACGGCGTTTTTGGGGGCAACTATTGCCATTACCCAAAACGACATCAAAAAGGGCTTGGCTTACTCCACCATTTCCCAACTTGGTTACATGGTGATGGCAATGGGAATAGGTTCCTACAGTGCTGGACTATTCCACCTGATGACCCACGCCTATTTCAAGGCGATGCTGTTCTTGGGTTCAGGTTCTGTAATTCACGGCATGGAAGGTGTCGTTGGGCACGACCCCGCCTTAGCGCAAGATATGCGCTTGATGGGCGGACTGCGAAAGTATATGCCTGTCACAGCAACTACTTTCTTAATTGGTTGCTTGGCAATTTCTGGTATTCCACCCTTTGCTGGCTTCTGGTCAAAAGACGAAATTCTGGGTAAGGCTTTTGAGGCTAACCCACTCCTCTGGTTGATTGGCTGGCTAACTGCCGGGATTACAGCTTTCTATATGTTCAGAATGTATTTCATGACATTTGAAGGCAAATTCCGGGGTACTGACGAGAAAATCAAGGAAAAACTTAAAAAAGCTGCGGCCACAATTGTCCTGGAATTAGAGTCAGAAGAACTAGCCCCGAATTTTGGGCCTGGGGCGATGAAGAAAGGAGAATTGGCGGCAACTAGTCAGCATCATGATTCCCATGACTCCCACGGGCATCACAGCGACTCCCCCCACGAATCGCCGTGGACAATGACACTGCCGTTGGCACTTTTGGCTGTGCCTTCGATTTTGATTGGTTTGGTGGGAACTCCCTACGCCAATTATTTTGAAGAGTTTATCTTTCCTCCTAGTGAAACTCTCTCCGAAGTTATAGAAAAGTCTGCCGAGTTCAATCCGACGGAATTCTACATTATGGCGGGTGCCTCAGTCGGAATTTCTTTGATTGCGATTACCCTGGCTTCGCTGATGTATTTGCGCCGTAAAATTGACCCAGGTGCGATCGCTGCTCAAATTAAACCACTTTATGAGTTATCTCTCAACAAGTGGTACTTTGATGACATTTACCATCGGGTTTTTGTCCTCGGCTTGCGTCGCCTAGCTAGACAGGTTATGGAAGTTGACTTCCGCGTTGTCGATGGTGCTGTTAACCTCACAGGCTTTTTTACCCTTGTTAGCGGTGAAGGTCTGAAGTACCTAGAAAACGGTCGCGCTCAATTCTATGCCTTGATTGTGTTTGGGGCGGTTTTGGGCTTAGTGATTGTCTTTGGTGTTACCTGATTTTAATCGGGGTGGACGGATGTCCACCTCTAAGTTTTTTTTAAGAGTC
The DNA here is from genome assembly GCF_034932245.1 of Nostoc sp. UHCC 0251. Lineage (NCBI taxonomy): Bacteria > Bacillati > Cyanobacteriota > Cyanophyceae > Nostocales > Nostocaceae > Nostoc > Nostoc sp. UHCC 0251. The sequence goes on along the minus strand of NZ_JAYGHD010000001.1, from coordinate 42,895 downwards.
TAAATTAGACTCCTTTTTTTTGCCTAATAGTTCAGTAATTTAATATACAGTCTTCTAGAGTACTCAAAAACCTCGTAGTTCAGAAAAAGGCAGCGAATAGGCACATGACAAAGAAGAAATACATTTACTGGCAAGATGATGATATGTGGTTAGGTTATCTCGAAGAATATCCTGACTATTGGACTCAGGGTAAAACAGAAGAGGAGCTAAGAGAAAATCTACTCGATATTTACAGTGAATTAACAAGTGGAAATATCCAAAATATTCGTAAAGTTGCAGAACTTGAAGTTTCATGAAATGAAGAGATTTAATCAGTAAGATTGAAGAAATGGGTTGTATCTTCGTTTGTCATGGTGGCAAACATGATTGGTATCAGAATCCAATAACAAAAATTTATCAAGCTGTTCCCAGACATAGAGAAATCAAAGAGCAACTTGCAAAACATATTATTAAGATGCTTAGTTATGAAGCTGGCTAATGCTTAGAATAAGAGGTAATTATACTAGAGAGTTTAGGTACTCACTATGACCCTTGAACAGCTTGAAGCCGAAGTTCTTGCACTTCCAAAAGATTCTCAAGTGATTTTATTAGCAAGATTACTGGAAAGGTTGGGTCAAGAAAGTGGAATAGATCGAGAAATTGCGGCTAGTTGGGCTGAAGAAGCCCAGAAGCGTGATGAAGATATGAACACCAATCAAATTACTGGTATTCCGGCTGAAGAAGTGTTTCAACGAGTTCGTGCATCTTTACAATGACAAGAGTTGTATTTCATCCATTGGCAGAGCAAGAACTGGTTGATGTCGCAAGTTATTACGAGGAACAAAATCAGGGGCTAGGGCTAGATTACTTGACAGAAGTAGAAGGTGCAATCAATCTCCTTATGCGTTATCCTGCTGCTGGTGTAGTAGTTCGAGGATTTGTTCGTCGGCTGATTCTGCCTAAATTTCCTTATTCACTCCTATACCGTGTTGTTGATGATAATTTAATTCGGATTCTAGCTATAGCACATCACAAACGTAAACCTGTCTACTGGATTGGTCGAGAATAGAATTCAGAAATCAATTAGTAGGGGATTTTAACCTCCTAAATTTTGTTAAATATTCAAGTCTTCTTTTACATTATCTGGCGGTTCAAACATAATCTCATGCCTCTAGTGGAACACCGTACTCTTCTACCAAAATCTGAAGCGCCCACATCGCCACAGGGTCTTCTGCTGGACGCACATAAGAACCATCAGCTTTAAATAACTTTAGTAGATTTATATGCTGGTGATACTTCTGTGGTATGTTAGCCGGATTTTGGTAAGGATTAGTGAAATCGGAGAAAGGCATGAAGTTATTGCTATGGGAGACAGACTACACAGTAGATAAATGATATGCGATCGCGGGCGATCGCGCTTTCTCTATTAAAAAGTGAAGACAAGCTATTTAGTCATAACTGCGATCGCTACGATATGCTGCCCTACGCAGAGAAGACATCGCTTTTGAGTTAATATAGGCATAAAACTAAGTAATTGTTGATTTCTTATGCTATATCAACCAATTTCAACAATTTTACCCAAAATACGCGAAAACTTAAAACAACTTTATTTGGTTCACAAGCCAGAGGAACAGCACAACCTGACTCAGATATTGATATTTTAATTGTATTGAAAGATGTCTTTAACTATTCTCAAGAAAGTGAAAAAATAAGTCAAATTATTGCTGATTTATGTTTAGAATATAATGTTTTAATTAGTTGTGCTTTTGCTACTAGTGAACAACTAGAAAATTATAATAGTGGTTTCTTTCGTAATGTCAGACAAGATGGGTTATTAATATGACCCCTGAACAACAAAGACTCCTAGAAAAAGCGGAGAGAAGTTTGCAAGCCGCCGAAGAACTCAACCAAAAAGGTTTTGCTGAATTTGCAGCATCTCGTGGTTATTACGCGATGTTTTATATTGCTACCGCTTTTTTAGAAGGGGAAGGACTGGCTTACTCTAAACATTCAGCCGTAATTGCTGCTTTTGGAGAAAGATTTGCACGTCACAACGAGTTCCTCGTGAATTTCATCGTTATTTAATTGATGCAGAAAGAACTCGTTTACGCGGTGACTATAATACTGATCCTAATATTACTCAAGCTGATGCGGATCAGATTATTCAGAGAACTATCGAAATTCTTAATTTTGCGAAAGCAAATATTGACTCTCTATCCCCTTGAACAAGTAGAAGAAGAGCTTTATCATTGCGATCGCGCCCCTAATCTATAATTTTACCGGCTTTTTTAGGTAAATTTTTGATTTAACCGGGAGTATCACAACGCACATTCCGCACCCCAAATGTCAAAAAAGACTCCTAAGCGAAAAAAATGAGGGATTGCTAATTTAATTAAATCAACCTAACGAGGAAGACGAAATCCCCAAAAAGCTGTTACTTAATAACTAGTGACTTTTTGCCAAACATGATTTTGATAGCAGACGAATTGTGATGAATATAGCTAATTTTCCGTGGCTGACGACGATTATTCTGTTTCCGATAGCCGCGTCGCTACTTCTTCCCGTCATTCCTGATAAAGAAGGCAAAACAGTGCGCTGGTACTCCCTTATCGTGGGGCTGATAGATTTTGCACTAATTGTTTATGCTTTTTATACTGGGTATGATTTCTCCAATCCAGATTTGCAATTGGTGGAAAGTTACCCCTGGGTACCACAATTGGGTTTGAATTGGTCAGTAGGGGCTGATGGCTTGTCCATGCCCCTAATTATTTTGACTGGATTCATTACCACGCTGGCGATTTTAGCAGCTTGGCCTGTCACCTTCAAGCCCAAGCTATTTTACTTCTTGATTTTGGCGATGTATGGCGGTCAGATTGCCGTGTTCGCTGTCCAGGATATGCTGTTATTTTTCCTGGTGTGGGAACTGGAACTAGTACCGATATACTTTCTGCTGTCGATTTGGGGAGGCAAAAGGCGGCAATATGCAGCGACCAAATTCATTTTATACACCGCCGGCGGTTCGCTGTTTATTTTGCTGTCTGCCCTGACAATGGGATTTTACGGCGATACGGTGACGTTCGACATGAGAGCGATCGCCCTAAAAGACTTCGCCCTGAATTTCCAACTTGCCCTATATGCTGGCTTCCTGATTGCTTACGCCGTCAAGTTGCCGATTATTCCCTTGCACACTTGGCTACCTGATGCCCACGGTGAAGCTACAGCCCCCGTACACATGTTATTAGCAGGTATTCTCCTGAAAATGGGCGGTTACGCCTTAATTCGGATGAATGCCCAAATGCTCCCCGATGCCCACGCTTATTTTGCACCAGTGTTGGTAGTTTTGGGGGTAGTTAATATCATCTACGCTGCCTTGACATCCTTTGCCCAGCGAAACCTAAAGCGAAAAATTGCCTACTCCTCAATTTCTCACATGGGCTTTGTGATGATTGGTATTGCCTCCTTCACCGATTTGGGATTGAGTGGAGCAGTATTGCAAATGGTTTCCCACGGGTTAATTGGGGCGAGTTTGTTCTTCCTGGTTGGCGCAACTTACGATCGCACCCACACCCTGATGTTGGATGAAATGGGCGGTGTCGCTAAGAGAATGCCGAAAATTTTCGCCATGTTCACCACCTGTTCAATGGCTTCTTTGGCATTGCCAGGGATGAGCGGTTTCGTGGCAGAATTAATGGTATTTGTCGGCTTTGCTACTAGCGATGCTTATAGCTCTACCTTCAAAGTCATTGTAGTGTTCTTGATGGCAGTGGGAGTAATTTTAACTCCAATTTATCTGCTGTCGATGTTGCGAGAAATTTTCTACGGTAAAGAAAACGAGGAATTAGTTTCTCACCAAGCTTTGATAGATGCCGAACCCCGTGAAGTATTTATCATTGCCTGTTTGTTAATTCCAATTATTGGTATTGGTTTCTATCCAAAATTGCTGACTCAGATGTATGACGCTACAACTGTACAATTGACGGCAAGATTGCGTGATTCCGTGCCGACATTAGCACAGCAAAAAGAAGAAACGTTAAAGGTTTCTTTGAGTGCGCCCCAAATTGGTAATTAAGTTGCGATCGCGAGTTTAGTTTAAATTAATATAACTTTCAGGGTAGGTACAAAACCTGCCCTTTTTTGGTACGCTTTCTTTGGGAACGCAATGTACAATACCAAAAAAATATTCTGCCCTTTCTGGCTATTGTCATTTAAAGACTTTAAAGACTCTGGTAGTCAGTATTGAAAAACCACGACTTTAATGTAAAATCTTGCAATAACAAGTCTGTGACTACTGAGAAAAGATCCAGAGGCGATGTCTATAACAGGCTATCACTACGCTAAAAATGGTTCTTTATTCTTGCGCTGCGATCGCAGTGTCAATAGATTACCTACAATCTATCTAGAATCAGATTTGGCAAAACCGCTCATGTTAAACTACAATCCGCTGCATTGTTTGCCATCTTCCGAAGAGCTACCCGACTCCAATGACACCCCTGTGGATAATGAACTTCAAAATTTAATTCCTGGCTTGCTGAAAACAACACTAGCTTTAGTTTGGTGCGATCGTTGGGATTGGTTCTTTGGTGTTGATATGGGTATTTATTATCACCCAGACAAACCAGCCGTTGTCCCTGATGGGTTTCTCAGCTTAGGAGTTAAACGCTTCGTTGATGAGGATTTACGTCTAAGTTATGTGCTGTGGGAAGAAAAGAAGCAGCCAATTTTAGCATTAGAAGTTGTTTCTCAAATTTATCGCGAAGAATATAGCACTAAGAAAGAATTTTATGCCAAAGAATTAGGAATTTTATACTACGTTGTATATAGTCCCCTTCGGCATAAAAAAACACCTTTGGAGGTGTATCACTTAGTTGATGGAGAATATATCTTAATATCAGGAAATCCTGTTTGGCTACCAGAGATTGGCTTAGGAATTGGGCGAGAACGGGGAATTTATCAAGGTATAGTGCGAGAGTGGCTGTACTGGTATGACGAGGAAGGGCAAAGATTGCTGACACCAGAAGAACGCATCAGGGAAGCCGAAGAACGCACAGCTTTTGAAGAACAGCGGCGTGTGGAAGCAGAACAAAAAGTGAAAATGTTAATTGAAAGGTTGAATGCGCTAGGTGTTGATCCAGAAACTTTGTTATAGATTCACCAGATTTTGTAATTTTCGCTGCCTTAACGTTAATTAGGTTCCTGGCTAGGGAATTATATCTATAAAGCAACTAATACCTTGACCATAGAAATCGTAAAAGCGGGTTGCTTAATAAATATATTTACCAAAACCTGCATCAAAAATATTCGCAGAACTAGAGTTAAATAAAAGTACCCGATATTAAAATACTTGCATGAACTCAAGGGTTGATTTGTTGACTCGCATTACTCAAACTCCTGGTCAGTGTGGTGGTCGTCCTTGTATTCGAGGCATGAGGATCCGTGTGAGTGATATTTTAGAAATGTTGGCTGAGAATGTCAGTGTTTCTGAGATTTTAGAGGATTTTCCCGATCTTGAACTCGAAGATATCCAAGCCTGTCTATTGTTTGCAGCACGGCGAACTGACTTTCCTCGCTTGACAGCATGACAATTTGGATTGATGCTCAGTTGCCTCCTACATTAGCACTTTGGCTGACTGAGACTTTTGACGTAGAGGCTACTGCCCTAAGAGAGCTTGGATTACGAGATGCTAAAGATGTGGAAATTTTTGAGGCAGCACGAGTTGCTAAGGCAGTAATCATGACCAAAGATAGCGATTTTGTTGACTTGGCCTGTCGTTTAGGAATACCACCTCAAATTCTTTGGCTGACTTGTGGTAATGTCACAAATCGCAATTTGCAGCGACTACTTGCCATCGCTTTACCTGATGCAATAGAACGACTGCGGCAAGGAGAAGCAATTGTAGAAATTAGCAGTAGTTCATGAGTAAATTGCTCAACTCATACCAGTGACATCGGGAAAATGAACTGTGACTACATGACCGGGGTTGAATGTCACTAAACTGTCTGCTCACTTTCAGGGAAAATTGAAGCTGCGTAATGTAATGAGAATGATGCTAAATCAAGCTGATCTTCTCGTTGACTGGCAACTTCTAACCAAACTGGAATTGCATCTTGTAACATTTCTAACAAATGTTCATAGCTGTCTCCCCAAGTGTGACATCCTGGTAGGGCAGGTACACAACCACACCACACGCCGTCTTCTTGCCAGATAACTGCTTTAATTTTCATTGCCAATCATCTCTACAAGATTGCGACTAATATTCTAGCGTCAAGCCGAGTGCGACGCCGAATAGCCCGCACTTCGACAAGCTCAGTGACCATCGTAGACATCGCTTGTTTGCTGCACTGAAGTTATTGTTAAAGACATCCAATTTAGTATTGTATTAGGTTGACTTCGCCTCAGACGCTGGATAAGCTTTGTGTGCTTCTGCATAAATCTTTAATGCTACAGCCATCTGCTGTTCGGCAGTCTCTCCCTGCTCTTTGAACCAAGCAAAAGTTTCAGGATCTACCTTAACTGTTATTGTTACAGGTGACTTGGGCATTCGCAATTGTGCTTTAGCAAAAAATTCTTCTGACAAGAATGGAATATCTGAGGTGTCGATGTCTTCGTCACTCATTGCATCGACTCTAACCCAATCAGTTCTTGAGGTATTGTTCATAGCTTTTTCGTTCGTGAGACAGTGCCTTTCTTAATGAGATGATCCGAACCATTTCTTCACCTGGCTTGTGTAAATAACTACTACAATTCGTCCATCAAGGAGTCCAATGCCGAGATACCGTTCCTCTCCATAGTCTTCTCGTTCATCTAGGTAGACAAGCATAGGTAGATTAAATATGCGATCGCAGCTTTCTTGTATCTTCATGAAAATAACCCCAAGGTTCGGGGTTATTTTCATAAAACTATTGTGGATTAAACTAACTAGACAACAGCAGATAGTTGTTGTTGAAAGAAAGCTTGCAAGACTCTCTCTGCTATTTGATGACTAGTTAAACCTAATTCTGTCTTAGATTCATTGGGTTCAGCATGATCTACTAACACATCTGGAACACCAAATCGCTTGACAGGAACTAGAATATCTGCATCCATTAAGGCTTCTGCGATCGCAGAACCAAAGCCACCCATAATACAACCTTCTTCTAAAGTAATAACGCGACCGATTTTCTTAGCCAAAGGCAAAATCAACTCGGTATCCAAAGGCTTAACGAAACGCGCATTAATTACAGTTGCTTCAATGCCGTGTTCGCTGAGAAGTTCAGCAGCTTGCATCCCTGGATAGACCATTGTGCCATAGGCGACAATTAACACGTCATCGCCTGTCCGCAAAATTTCTCCTTTGCCGATTTCTAACGGTTCCCAACCTTCCTCCATCAATGGCACACCGTGGCCATTGCCACGAGGATAACGCATGGCGATCGGTCCACTGGTATGGTTAACACCAGTTACTATCATGCGTTGCATTTCTGCTTCATCTTTGGGTGCCATCATTACCATGTTGGGAATGCAACGCAGATAAGCGATGTCATACATACCTTGGTGGGTGGGGCCATCAGCTCCGACAATTCCTGCCCTATCTAAGCAGAAGAAGACTGGGAGGTTTTGGATGCAGACATCATGGATTATCTGGTCATAGGCGCGTTGCAAAAAGGTAGAATAAATGGCAGCTACGGGGCGCATCCCTTGAGTTGCCAGCCCTGCTGCTAGGGTGATAGCGTGTTGTTCAGCAATACCTACATCAACATATTGATTGGGCAGTTTTGCTTGAAGTTTATCTAAGCCTGTCCCCGTTGCCATAGCCGCAGTAATCCCAACGATTTTGGGGTTTTGTTCGGCAAGTTTCACCAGAGTGTGAGAAAAGACTTTGGCATAAGCCGGGGGTTTAGGTTTACTAGAAGGAATAGCTTTGCCAGTTGCTACGTTGAAGGGGCTTTGGGCGTGGTAGCCAACTTGATCTAGTTCGGCAATTTCATAACCTTTGCCTTTGACTGTTGCTACATGTACCAAAACTGGGCCTGGTATCTGATGTGCTTGTTGGAAGGTGGCAATCAATTCTTCGAGATTATGCCCATCCACTGGCCCAATGTAGGTAAAGCCGAGTTCTTCAAAAACTGCACCTACCTTGGGAACAGCCAAGCGTTTCATACCTTCTTTGATACGTCCGAGTTCGGGAGACAGTGATTCACCCACGAAGGGAATTTGTTTAAACTGTTCCTCAAGATTATCTTTAATAAATTGCACCGGTTGGCTGAGGCGCATTTTGTTCAGATAGCGGGGAATCGCGCCGACGTTGCGAGATATAGACATGTCGTTGTCGTTGAGAACAACTAACAGATTAGTTTTCGGCATGTGTCCGGCATGGTTGATGGCTTCTAAAGCCATACCCCCAGTCAGCGCTCCATCGCCAATAACAGCAACGGCTTTAAATTTTTCCCCTTTTAAGTCTCGCGCTAAAGCCATGCCCAACGCTGCTGAAATACTTGTAGAAGCATGTCCAGCCCCAAAATGGTCAAACTTGTTTTCACAGAGTTTGAGATAACCTGCAACTCCGTCTTTTTGTCTGAGGGTGTGGAAGCGATCGTAGCGCCCTGTAAGCAGTTTGTGGGGATAAGCCTGGTGTCCTACATCCCAAATCACTTTATCCCGATCTAAGTCCAGTGTCTGGTAAAGTCCTAGTGTTAACTCTACAACACCCAACCCTGGCCCCAAGTGTCCACCATTAACTGCTACGGTTTGGAGATGCTTATCTCGAATCTGACGGGCAATCTGTTGCAGTTGGCGAACAGATAAACCGTGCAACTGATTAGGATGGGTGATTTCGCTCAGATGCATATTATAGGGTTTTCCTCTCTAACTTCAGGTTTTCGGTATTTTGATTTTCCCACGGTCGGGTTGTTCACATAATCAGACTCTTACATTGTTACTAAGTTGTAGCGGAAAGTATAACTTCGTAATTAATAATGGTGAAAAATTTGTTATCCATTAACAATTCGTCCCAACAAGATTGCAATCAGTTAAGCTTACAGCACATTTGTCAATAAGTGATGCTACTTAAAAACCGTGTCAGGGTCGTATCAAAAACAAGTATTCAGCAGCAGTTTGCGAAAATTTCTTAACTAGATCACTCGCTTTTGCCAAGCAAATAACATGCCGATTAGAATCACATCACAAAGTGGATGAAACCAATTCGCAATTCGCAATTCGCAATTAATTTAAGCCACCTACAAAAGGCGAGGTTTTTACCTTTCCCCCTTCCCCCTTCCCCTTCTTGATAAATTAATCTGTGCAATAAATAAATTTAGACTTTCTTAAATTATTCGTAAACAGTAAGATTCCCGACTTCTTGCAAAAGTCGGGAATCTAAAGCTTTGGATTTGAACCAAATCAAATAGGATTACTATTTACCAAAAGCATCTTTGATATTATCAACAGTGCGCTCAACAACATTCTTTGTGTTGTCTACGGCTTCTTTAGTCCGAGCCGAATCTTCGTCTGCTCTTCTTTGAATTGTAGCCGCATCTCTCTTTGCTTTGCGCTCAACAAAACTACCATTGTCTGTTGCTTGATCAACTTTACTGGCGTTGCTCTTGGCAGCTTCCTTAACTTTATCTTTTGTATCTTCGATGAAATTTTTGGCTCGTCCAGCATCTTTACTGGTTTTTTCTTGAACTTTATCGCCTGCGTTTGATGATGCAATCAAGGTTGCATGAGGAGCAGCCATTGCTGAAGTGTTCGATAAAAATGCACCTTGCCAAACGAAGGCGATCGCTAACATACAAAACAGTGTTGTAGCCATCCAGCGTTTTACTGTAGAAAGCTGTTTTGTAACATAATTCAATTTCATAGAATACAATCTCATGTGACTTAGTATACTATTTCTACTTCATTTAGCTCATGAGCCATATCGATCCCTAGATAGAAGTTCTTGCGTCATTAGTTATTAAACGAATTCACTATTTTGATAGATTGAATTTTGAGTAAAGATTTTGTTTGCTGCTAATTAAAGATCAAATTAACCTAACTTAAATATTTTGGAGGTAGAAACAAGCCTCAAACCCATGTAGAGTAAGGTAAATACATCAAATGCTCAAAAATACCCCAAACCCAGATATATTAATTAAACAAGCAAAACGATGCCAAAGCCCATCTTTATATAGGCTTGAGGCTATTTTTTGGATATTTTTTGTCTAAGTCGCACTAACAGATTTGCAGTCATTTTTTGGAATCAATAAAACAACACGATGTTACACACATTTGGAGTTTTAAGGTGAATTGTAGTAATAAAACTACCATAGCCGTTGGTTTCTACTTCCCTGCCGGAAGCTCCGCTAACGCGTAGCGTCTCGCAGAGAAGTCGAAACTCGTCAACATAATTTATTTTCCGCTATAAAAAAAGGCAATTTCTTTTTCTTTTAGGGGTGCGAAATCAGCATCTACAAGTAATTGGTCGAGTTCTGCTTGGGGAATGTGTTTTGCACCAATTCGCACAATACGCGATCGCATCGTATTAGATACGCCACTGCGCTGTCTATTGCCTTCTAGCGCCATAACTTTACCATAAAGTTCTAGCTTGGCAGGCGGAATGGGAGAACCATCAAAATCAATTCCTTGTGCGATCGCTTCATCAATCGCATCAGCACCTGTGGTAGTTTGATTTCCTGGGTTAGTTTCGGTAGACATGGTGATTTACTCTTCTTCGCTATGGCTAGATTTTACCAGTCTTGTTGACACTAAACCTTCCCTCTCCGACTCGGAGAGGGACAGACTTGAACTTTAGTTCAAGGCAGGGAGAGGTTCATCGAACTCACGCTAGACTAATCACGAGCTTGTCGCGTCACTAAACCACCAACAAACGCTCCTAAGATAGTGCCTGTCCATAGTCCTGTTGTGCTACCTTGCCATATTGCTCCTGGTGTCATCCAAGCATTGCACATCTCCTTTAAACCCCAGGGTTGGTTTTGGCATTTTTGGCTATGCAGCATTATGGTAATTTGCCCACTAGTGTAAGCACCAAAAAAACCTGATGACAGCGCTAAAAAAGTGCAAACTAAAATTCTATTTTTAGTCATTAGTCATTAGTCATTAGTCATTTGTCATTAGTCATTTGTCATTGGTTATTAATTATTCTCCTCTACTTCCCCTGCCTCCCCTGCTCCCCTTGCCCCCTCATTCCCCACTCCCCACTCCCCACTCCCCATCAACCTGTATTTCTCATTCCGGCTGCAATCCCATTAATAGTTAACAATGCTCCTCGCAGTAACTCGCCTTTGCTGTAACGAGAGTGGATGACTCCAGAAGTAGCATTAGAATTCATCGACTGGCGTAGACGCTTGAGTAGGGAAACTTGGATAAATCCCAAGGGGACAATTGTGCCATTGCGTAGCTGCACAGATCGTTGCAAGACAGGATCGCCATCTAACAGCCGATTATGATCGGTGATTTTCAACACCAAATCTCTTGTCAGATAGAACTCGCTGGCAATTTGGTCAAACACCTTCGCAAAACGAACTTGATCTTCTGGTTTTGACAGTTCTTGGACGTAGTGGTGTGCCATTTGCATGTCTACTTTTGCCAAAGTCATCTCGGCCTTAGAAATCACCATCTTGAAGAACGGCCACTTAACGTAGAAGTAGCGCAGTAATTTCAAGTGTTCTTCTGGTTCTGCGTTCAAGAATTCTTGTAATGCTGTGCCAACGCCGTACCAGGAAGGCAGCAAAAAGCGGGTTTGTGTCCAGCTAAATACCCAAGGAATAGCTCGCAGACTACTTAAATCTTTCTTACCAGATGGACGGCGGGCTGGACGGGAACTAATTTGTAGTTGGCTAATTTCTTCAATTGGAGTTACTTGGTGGAAGAAGTCAACAAAATCTGGCTGTTCGTAGATTAGGGCACGATAATGTTGACGCGATCGCACTGCTAATTCTTCCATAATCTCATTCCAGGGTTCAATATCATCAAACCCTGTCCGCAGCAGGCTAGCTTGAATTACAGCAGTGGTGATGGTTTCCATGTGGTACAAAGCCAAGTCCAACAACGAGTATTTGGAAGCCAAAACTTCTCCTTGTTCGGTAATCTTGATTCGCCCATTGATACTATGACCTGGTTGAGCCAAAATTGCCTCGTAAGCAGGGCCGCCACCCCGTCCCACAGAACCGCCGCGTCCGTGGAAAATCCGCAAATTTAGATCGTAGCCTTCTGCTATGTGTTGCAGTGATTTTTGAGCTTTATGAATTTCCCAGTTGCTGCTTAAAAACCCAGAGTCTTTGTTGCTATCAGAATACCCCAGCATTACTTCTTGTAAGTTAGGGGTGAGGGGGGAGGGGGAGGGGGAGGCAGGGGAGGCAGGGGGGGATGAATTTTCATCCATGACAACGCTTTCTGTTTTTGTCTGTTCGTAGCCGCCGGCTAACAAAGCGCGATATAAGGGGAGTTCAAAGAGTTTCCGCATAACGCTTCTGGAGCGTTGTAAGTCTTCTACTGTTTCAAATAGGGGGACAACTTGAATAGTTCCGACAGCAATGGCGGGGTCAAAAAGTCTGGCTTCTTTGGCTAACAGTAGTACTTCCAGCACGTCGCTCACGTCGCGGCACATGCTGATAATGTAAGTTTGGCAGATATTTAGACCAAATTCTTGTTGCAGCGATCGCACGACGCGAAAGGTTTCAATTACATCGTTGGTTTTTTCGGAAAATGGCAATTCTGCTGGAATTAATGGCCGGCGGGTTTGCAGTTCTCCTGTGAGCCAAGCGACTCTTTGCTCCTCAGATAGTTCGTTGTAAGGTTGAGGTAATGTTTGCAGGTATTCAAGTATTTCATTCAGGGCATCGGCATGACGGGATGATTCTTGGCGAATATCTAGCTGTGTCAAGTTAAAACCAAAAATCTCTACCTGACAGATTAGATTTTCTAATTCTCGACAGCTTAAACCTGTTTCTGTCAAGTTGCGCTGAATCATCCGCAGTTCTGCTAAAAAATCGGCTCCCGAACGATACAGGGGGCTTTCTTGATTTTTTGGCGTTTCCCGATTGTACAAAGCTAAATTGCGATCGCGAGTATTTTCTAGCCGTTTCAGCACATAAGCCAGTTTGAGCCGATATGGTTCTTGTCGATAACGCAGTGCCAGTGCATCATACACCTCACTCAATTGGGACTGATCCAATTCTAGAGATTCCAGCAAATCTGGTAAGACATCGCTCCAATGCATCGACACACTCAACAATTCAATCAGATTTTTCACTGACTGAATATATCTCCCCAACACCATTTTGCGCTGATAGCAAGCTGTTTGCCAGGTGATTTCGGGCGTAACTGATGGGTTTCCATCCCTATCTGAGCCTACCCAAGAACCGAAAGAGCAAAAGTTTTTACTCGGTGGTTCTAGCCAAGGAAAGGTGCTAGATAGAGTGTGTTTGAAACGTTTATAAAGTTGAGGAATACCATCAAATAATACTTCTTGGAAGTAGTGCAGCGCATAATCTACTTCATCTAACACAGTGGGTTTGAACTGGTGAAGTTCATCTGTGCGCCACCACAGGCGAATTTCTTCAAGCAATTGTTCGCGGACATCTGCTGCTTCCCAAGCATATCCCCCGGTGGTAGCACCAAAATGGTTTTCCAAGGTATCCAGTTTTTGCAGAAGTTGTACCACCTGGCGCTGCTTATCTCGGATGGTATGGCGAACAATTTCCGTCGGGTGCGCTGTAAAAACTAAACGCACATCTAGATGTGCAATTAAACGTTGAATTTGCTGGGGTGGTACATTCAGTTTGAATAAATAGGGAAACAAAGCAGCGAAAGTACCTTTTGGTTTGACTTGCGCTTTTTCTAGATAACTCTTTGCCAGCAATTCTGCTGCTATTCCCTTGCTAACAGGCGCGTCATCTTCTCTTTGATTGGACGAATAATTGACATTGGATGCTGTTTCTGCGTCTGTAGGCTCTGTTTCTGCCTCATAGCGACTCAATTGCTGCCGTTGTTCGTATTCCTGCTCTATGATGTTAATCAACTGAAAATACAGAGCGAAAGCACGAGCCGCGCGAATTGCTTCGTTGATATTTAGTTGTTCAATCAATTTTACGGCTGATGATGCTTGGTCATTTGTTGCTTGTCCTTCTGGTGAACATAAATCGCGCAACTGACGCAACAAATCTACCATGTTTTGACCGCATTCTTGCCGGAGAACTGACTCCCACAATTCTTCCACTACCTGGAGACGATGACGCAAAAATAATTCCGACACCGGGTATATATCCGCAGTTTGAGACGAAGAGTATAAAAGGGAACCCATATTCTCTATTGTTGTAAAGCTAATTACTGTTTACGCTTCTAGGTTTTGCACTTAATGCTCACCGGGTTGTTCCTGAGCAAATAATTATTTGTTGTATATCTTCTCATCTTGATTGATTTCGTGTTCATTTGGGAAGTCGAGAATGGGTAGGCGATCGCCTCGAAACAATTCTTCACTGGCTTCCCCTATGGCTTCTAGTGCTCTTACTGTGGTTTTTCCTGTAATGAGCAGCAGTAATATAGACGCTGTACCTATTTGTAAAAGGAAAGACTGGGGAATGTTAAATAAATCGAGATTAGATGCGGGGTTAGTTGAGGGTTGTTGGTTGGCAGGAGGCATTGCTAATTCTTGGTTATGGGAAATATTAGTAGAGACGCGATTAATCGTGTCTGTACACGAGTTAAGATGACTCCAACAATAAAGGGATGGAGTTGAAATGAGATAAGCTTGTTGTTTGTTTTGCCCATCAGGGTCGTTAGCTTAGTGGGACGCTAGTCCGGCTTTAAACGACAAGTCATCAGCCAGTCATATAGAATTATTCTGACTCCCGGCTGCTAACTTATAACTTCTAATTTATGACTCCCTATTAGTAAAATAAACGCAAAACTCAACATTAGTCAGACTTGCAACCTGTACAAGACTATCTTGTCCGATTTTGTGAGCTACGAAGGTAACAAAATTGTTAAAAAAAAACGTCAGAGTGTGATAGACCTATGGTTCTAGTTTACAAGTGCAGGCACTATCCCCCAACAATCGCTTCCTGTAAAGTTAACTTCCCATGAAAACAGCAGTATTACCAGATAGCCAGCAATCCTTAGTGCAATGGGTAAGCCAAGCAACAGGGATAAACACTTTCGGGGTGAAAGTCCGGTTGCGGGGAAATGACCTTCATATTCTTTGTGAAGGTACAGAATGTCCTCAGCGTTGGCGCACTTTGTCTGACTTGCTGCAAGCACTACAGCAAACAAACTTAGATATCCTCACAAGCAATGAACAACCCTCAATATATCAAGTATTTGTCTATGGGCGCAGAAAAGGGGAACAGCGCCCCAAATGGTGCCATCGGGTTTACTTGAATCAAATAGATAAGCATCTGGAGCAGGTGGAGCAAGCGCTGCTAGCAGACTCGGAAAAATTAAAACAATCGGGTGGGGCGCTGATTGTCTCTAACGAAAGTTTGGCACGCCAAGGCAACCCAGAGGCGATCGCTCGATATCTCAGCGAAACTCTGAGTACATTAGGTGTATCGGTACAGGCAAAGATTAAGCCATATCAGCCAAAGAACTCTCAGCCGGAAGAAAATCGCCTGTGGATATTTTGCCAGTCGAGCTATAGTCCTGATGCATCATTGCTTGCTGAACCAATAGCACAAAAGTTGCGTTATCTCAAGCTTTCCGGCTACCAAGATGCAGTAATTGTTTCCCAAGTGAGTGGCGAAACTGCACCCGATTGGCTGCTAAGGGTGGATTTGACACCACCAGAGGTGATGCTGAAAGAGTGGGCGCGTTGGGGAGATGTCCAAGCGATCGCGCGATTATTAACTGAGGTATTGTCAGGGTTAAAAGTTGGTGTACAAGTTTCTCTCAAAGAATCAACACTACATATCTTTTGTATCCCAGCTTTTGATCCCTTAGGAACTGCCCCAATACCCGACAAAGAAGTATGTTTAGAGGCGATTTTACCCCAGCTAGAAGCGATCGCTCCTCAAGGCATTCTCGCCGCTACTGTGTACGGACAAAAAGCAGGCGACAAGGAACCTAATTGGATTGATTGGATGGCTTTACCCGCTGCAAAGTATCCCGCCTTTGCCACATCACCGCTAGATTTGGCAAATACTGGCGATGAACCAGCCATCGTATTTTTACTAGAGCGTTTACTCAATCCTGACCTAGATTGGCGTCTATTGACAGGCGGAATTCGCATACTGCTGCTGAACAAACATGATTTATTACACATCATGTGCGATGCACCTGTATGTCCAGGGCGTCAACAAGTAGCAAGTAAAATTACGCAGTTTATCCGCCATTTAAAAATTCCTGGTATTATGGGAGTACGTGTATACGGTCGCCGTGCTGGGAATAAAGAACCTTTTTGGCACTATGGCATTGATCTTGAGCATCGCCAACGTTTAGTGCCAGAAGCAACTCCAGAATTTGCTGCCACTTCTAAATACATTGATGATCTGGTAACGTCTGAGACTAGTGAGCCAATTTTGCGCCCCGACTTAACTACAGAAGAAGTTCAAAATTTTGTTACCGAAGTAGCGCGAGATTGGATGGCAACGGCTAGTGCAACTGCGAAAAAATTCCTGTTGCAAAGCCAACTATTTACCGAAAGCCACCAGTCAGCAGAACAAAGCCCTGACGTTCAAGGACTTAAGATTGCTTTAGTTTGGGGGACACTGGGATTATTACTTACCCTCCAAACTGATTGGGTGTTGGGTCGAATGATTGCACGGACTACGCCGACACCAAAAGTCGGTAATGTCTCGCTTCCATCTTCTTCTGGGCAAAAGGCATCTTTGACATCTGGGAAAACTCAGAGTGAGAAAACCACATTTTTTACCAGCACTTCCAAGAAAAAATCTCCTTCAAATCAGAGTTCTGTATTTAACGCTTCTGAGTTTACCCAAAGTGATGATACTCCGACAAATAATTTGGCAGCCGCACCACTGAAGGAGAAAGCAACCGCTACCGCTATTCTTTTAGCAGCGCGATCGCAGATGCCAAGTTTCAATGTCAGGCAATTAGATGAGCAACTAGCATTATATAAACAGCGTTTGGCTACAACTGGTACTCCTCCAGATGTGTTAATTATTGGCTCCTCCCGCGCCCTCAGGGGAGTAGATCCAGCAGCACTTTCTAAAGCTTTAGCGACTCAAGGCTATCCAAATGTTGACGTGTTTAACTTTGGGATCAACGGTGCTACCGCACAAGTTGTAGAATTTGTGATTCGCCACGTACTGGAACCATCAGAACTGCCTAAAATTATTCTCTGGGCAGATGGGGCCCGTGCTTTCAACGGCGGACGTGAGGATATGACCTTTAAATCCATCGCTGCATCGGCTGGTTATAAACAAGTATTCCAAAAACCGCCAACAACTGCAAATAGCAGTGATACGCCTGAAAATCTGGCCAATTCGGGAGAACAAAAAATAAAAGAAGAAAAACAGGAGATTAGCGCCTATGAAGCTGTCAATCAGTCGTTAAATCAGGCTATAGCATCTCTTTCTACTAGCTACCCAAACCGCGACCAAATTAAAAGTTTACTGCAAAAACAACTGCTTTTACTTGGTCACAATCAAACAGTTGCATCACAAAGGCAGCTAACAGATGGTACTTCAGATGAGAGTACTTCTCAGCAAGCAGTTGATTTTGATGGCTTTCTACCTTTGTCTGTTCGCTTCAATCCTGCTAGATACTATCAAAAACATTCTAGAGTTCCCGGAAATTACGACAACGACTATAAATCTTTCCAAATAGAAGGACAGCAAGATGCTGCCTTTCAAGAAGTGCTTCAGTTTGCCCAGTCTCAGAAAATTTCCTTAGTGTTTGTCAACATGCCTCTCACAGGAGATTATCTAGATCCAGTGCGTAAACAACATGAGCAAGAATTTCAGGAATATATGTTGCGTCTAGCTACTAGTCCCAACTTTATTTATCGAGATTTAAGCCAACAGTGGCCAAAAGCAAATGACTACTTTTCTGACCCCAGCCACCTCAACCGTTTTGGGGCATACGAAGTCTCCAAAAAGTTGGCTAATGACCCGATGATTCCTTGGCCAGTGAAGTAGGGGAGTAGGGAGTAGGGAGTAGGGAGTGGGGATGAGAAAGCAGGGGGAGCAGGGGAAGAATAACTATTAATTATTGATCAATGCCCAATGCCCAATGCCCCATGCCCAATGACAAATGAAAAATGACAAAAAAATGAACTTTATATCAATTTTCTATGGGCTGTTCTTATTGAGTGTGTTAGGAATTTACTGGTCTTTAGCACAACAGAAACTGCGATTGTGGACGTTACTAATTGCCAGCTTGGTTTTCTACGCATCTTTGCACATCCAGTACATACCATTACTATTAGCATTGACGTTTATTAATTTCCGGGTGGGGCTAGAGATTGGTAACAACACATCGCCAGGAAAACATTCCCTTGACTGGCAAATTTCTAATGAAGAGTGGCAATTTGCCCAAGGTGACTGGAATCGCCGTCGTCTAAAAGTTTTGTGGTTAGGTATAATACTAAACGTTTTACTATTATTAGCATTTAAGTATTTTACCCCTTTATTTAAGTTTGTTTTTCATGTGCAAACAAACTCACCAGATAGCTCTTTTAAGTTGATTGCACCGTTAGGTATTTCGTTTTTCACCTTTGAATGCATTGCTTATTTAGTAGATGTTTATCGCGGTGCCCCTGCTACTGATAAATTTATCAAATTTGCTACCTACAAATTATTCTTCGTCAAACTGATTTCAGGCCCAATTACGCGCTACCACAACTTAGCAAATCAATTCAATACAGTAGACTTCCCCAGTAGTGATAGAGTGGCTGAGGCACTGTGGTTAATTGCTAGGGGCGCAGTTAAAAAAGGTATATTTGCAGACCACCTGGGGATTTTCGTTGATTTATGTTTTGGGAACCTACAACGGGCGGGTAGTAACGATCTGTGGTTAGCTACATTCGCCTATGGCTTGCAGTTATATCTAGATTTCAACGGTTATGTAGACATTGCCCGTGGTAGTGCTTTGCTTTTCGGCTTGGTTCTACCTGAGAATTTCGACTTTCCCTATTTCAGCACCAATATTTCCGAATTTTGGCGGCGCTGGCACATGACTCTAGGAGATTGGCTACGTAACTATGTCTACTTTCCTTTGGGTGGTTCCCGTCAGGGTTTAGTCCGTACCTGCTGGAATTTATTTATTGTCATGTTAATCGCTGGTATCTGGCATGGTGCTGCTTTGGGTTATGTAGTTTGGGGCATATTCCACGGTTTAGCCTTGGTGGTTCATCGACTTACAGATACTATGAGCGATCGCTTTGAAAAGCTAGAACAATTCTGGCAAAATCCTCTAGGTATCTTTGTCGCTTGGTTATTGACCCAACTGATGGTTTTTACCTCTTGGATTTGGTTCCGCCTACCTAATCTCCAAGACTCTTCTTTAGTAATTCGGCATCTTTGGGGTTATCCTGCTGATGCCCAGTTTGCTCAAAAGGTTTATGTTGATGCCTTGAATATGAGCCAATACCAACTCACTTGGGTACTTCTAGCTATAGCTGCCCTAATGACTGTAGTCTATTTCTTCAACCGAATGCTGAAGTTAGAGTTTAACTGGCCTCTTAAGCTTGTCTTCATCCCTCTATGTTTCTACGCTGTTTGGTTATTCGCTCCTGAAGGCAGTTTGCCCTACATATACTTTGATTTTTAAGTTTCTACAAACAATCAACAGAAACATTAGACAACTTACAACTTATTATTTCGTTACAAATCGACAAAACTTAGAATTTTTGAACCAGGGTATTTGTAAATAAATGTAAAGACAATTAACTAGGCGATCGCGTCATTGAAAGTTATAGCTAGTTTGGTATTGAAATAGCTTACAAAGCCTCAATCTATGACTATTGTTTATAGTAGAAAAACTTTACAGTTCGATGAGCTTTTTAAACTATTTTGTTACAGAATATTAAGCCACAGTTCGGGTCAAAGTAAATTCATGTAGACTGTATTTCAACAGGCGAAAAATAAATCTGCTTGTTCCATATTTAACAACCCATAGCACTTATAAAACAATGACCACAACCTTACAACGGCGCTCAAACGCCAACGTATGGGATCGCTTTTGCGAGTGGATTACCAGCACTGACAACCGTATTTATATCGGTTGGTTTGGTGTATTGATGATCCCAACCCTACTAGCTGCTACTGCTTGCTTTGTAATCGCTTTCATCGCAGCACCTCCAGTAGACATCGATGGTATCCGCGAACCTGTTGCAGGTTCCTTGATCTACGGAAACAACATCATCTCTGGTGCAGTTGTTCCTTCCTCTAACGCTATCGGTTTGCACTTCTACCCAATTTGGGAAGCAGCTTCCTTAGATGAGTGGTTGTACAACGGTGGCCCTTACCAATTGGTAATTTTCCACTTCTTGATCGGTTGCGCTTGCTACCTGGGTCGTCAGTGGGAACTTTCTTACCGCTTAGGTATGCGTCCTTGGATTTGCGTAGCTTACAGCGCACCTTTGGCTTCTGCTACCGCAGTATTCTTGATCTACCCAATTGGTCAAGGTTCATTCTCTGATGGTATGCCTTTGGGTATCTCTGGAACCTTCAACTTCATGATTGTGTTCCAAGCAGAACATAACATCTTGATGCACCCCTTCCACATGTTAGGTGTGGCTGGTGTATTCGGCGGTTCCTTGTTCTCTGCAATGCACGGTTCTCTAGTAACTTCTTCTTTGGTGCGTGAAACCACCGAAACTGAATCTCTTAACTACGGTTACAAGTTCGGTCAAGAAGAAGAAACCTACAACATCGTTGCAGCCCACGGCTACTTCGGTCGTCTAATCTTCCAATACGCTTCCTTCAACAACAGCCGTTCACTGCACTTCTTCCTCGCAGCTTGGCCTGTCGTCGGTATCTGGTTCACCGCTTTGGGTATCAGCACGATGGCATTCAACCTGAACGGTTTCAACTTCAACCAATCAGTAATTGACTCCCAAGGTCGCGTTATCAGCACCTGGGCAGACGTAATCAACCGCGCTAACTTGGGTATGGAAGTAATGCACGAGCGTAACGCTCACAACTTCCCCTTAGACTTAGCTGCTGGTGAAGTTACTCCTGTAGCAATGACTGCTCCTGCTATCAACGGTTAATACTTCAGTATTAGCTAAATAAAAAGCGCCCTCCAGAAATGGGGGGCGCTTTTTTTGTTAGATTCAAGCTACAACTCCTGCGGATGAGGAATCAGGTAATGGCTGCTTCTGTGGAACATGGCTTAGATAATAGCGCTTTTATTCCTCCTTTAGAAAGTGGCGATCGCTTAACCCGCCACGAATTCGAGCGTCGTTATACAGCAATGCCCGATAAAAAAGCAGAATTAATTGAAGGAGTCGTCTACGTAGCATCACCCCTGCGTTTTAGAAGTCATTGTTTACCTCATGGAAACTTAATTATCTGGTTAGGGAATTACAAAGTTTCCACCCCAGGCGTAGAACTAGGCGATAATGCTACCGTCCGCTTAGATTTAGATAATGAACCACAGCCTGATGTTTTGCTGTTGATAGATAAACCAGCCAGGGGACAAGCACAAATCACTGAAGATGATTACGTAGAAGGCGCACCGGAATTAGTAGCAGAAGTAGCAGCCAGTAGTGCATCTATTGATTTGTACGATAAAAAACGCGCGTACCGCCGCAACGGAGTGCAGGAATATATCGTGTGGCAAACTTTAGAAAAGAAACTCGACTGGTTCTGCTTGCAAAATGGTGAATATTTACCACTTGTGGCAGATGCAGATAGTGTGATTAGAAGTAGAGTATTTCCGGGTTTATGGTTAGATGTCACCTCACTAATTACAGGAGATATGACGAAAGTTTTAGCAGTGTTGCAACAAGGATTGAATTCAAAAGAACACGCTGAGTTTCTTGAGCATTTAACTTAGCAAAACTTAAAAATAATGTCTTGAAAAATACAAATTATTAATGTAAAACGTGATATTAGAAGCCGGGAAAGTTTTCCCTTTTTTCAGACAGTCTCCCTTGGGAAATTAGTTAACAGCATTTTTCGTGTGAGGTAATTCCAGAGAGTCCCGGCGATTAGGGGGAAGGTATTTAGCGAAAGTCTTTGAAAACAGCTTAATTCTCAATTCTTAAAAATTGGGAAAGTTTGTTGTCAGTGATTTATAAACAACACAGCTATGACCACAACTCTAGGAAGAAGCGAAAGCGGCAAACTGTGGGATCGTTTCTGTCAATGGATTACTAGCACCGACAATCGGCTTTATATCGGCTGGTTCGGCGTTTTAATGATTCCTACCCTATTGACCGCTACCATCTGTTTCATTATTGCCTTTATTGCTGCACCACCCGTTGATATTGACGGCATCCGGGAGCCAGTTTCTGGTTCTTTATTATACGGCAATAACATCATCACTGGTGCTGTTGTACCCACATCTAATGCCATTGGTTTGCACTTCTATCCCATTTGGGAAGCTGCTTCAATGGATGAATGGCTCTACAACGGCGGGCCTTATCAACTCATTGTCTTGCACTTTTTGATTGGTATTTTCTGCTGGCTCGGTCGGCAATGGGAGTTAAGCTATCGTTTGGGGATGCGTCCCTGGATTTGCCTAGCTTACTCCGCTCCTGTAGCTGCTGCGACTTCTGTCTTTTTAATTTACCCTATTGGTCAAGGTAGCTTTTCTGACGGGATGCCTCTGGGCATTAGCGGCACATTTAACTTCATGTTCGTGTTCCAAGCCGAGCATAATATCCTCATGCACCCATTCCATCAACTGGGCGTAGCGGCGGTGTTCGGTGGTGCGCTGTTCTGCGCGATGCACGGTTCTTTGGTGTCTTCCTCTCTAGTCAGAGAGACAACTGAAGCTGAATCTATAAACTATGGGTACAAGTTTGGTCAAGAACAAGAAACCTATAGTATTGTAGCGGCTCACGGTTACTTTGGGCGGTTAATCTGGCAATATGCGAGCTTTAACAACTCGCGTTCTTTGCACTTTTTCTTAGCCGCTTGGCCTGTAGTTGGTATCTGGTTGACGGCATTGGGCATCAGTACGATGGCATTTAATCTCAACGGGTTCAACTTTAACCACTCAATTCTGGACTCTAAAGGCCATGTAATTAATACATGGGCAGATGTGCTAAACCGGGCCAATTTGGGTATAGAAGTGATGCACGAGCGTAATGCTCACAACTTCCCCTTGGATTTGGCGGCTGGTGAAGCAGTGCCAGTGGCTTTGCAAGCACCTGCAATTCACGGTTAATTGTAAGTTAAAATTCACTGCGCTCTCCGTCTGGAGGGTGCTTTTTTTATGAAGTTATAGTTATACAAATAGTGACACAGATAAAATTTTAAAAAAATATCTGGTGTATTTGGGTACAATTACTAAATTGTTACTCATATATTTTAGTAAATGCATTGGTATAAATAAAAATAATTATCAAAACTGTGACTAGTGAGTAAACTAACTACTGAGGTTTAGATTCATTGTATTTCCACTGATTACAAATCTCAGATTTTAGTTTTTGTCTCAATTCAATATAAAATCTAAAACTTAAAATCCAAAATCAACATGGCTGACCTAACTCCTAATTCTAGTTTTAGTTTGACACTGCGCTTGCAAATTCCCAATCGTGTAGGGATGTTAGCATCCGTAACCCAGGCGATCGCAACCACTGGCGGTAATCTTGGTCAAATTGATTTAATCGAGCAAACCCGCAAAGAGTCCACCCGCGATATTACCGTTGATGCTGCTAGTACCGAACATGCTGAAACCATTGTGCAAGCAGTAAAAGCATTGCCAGACATCAAGTTACTCAGCGTCTACGATCGCACCTTTAATTTGCATCGCGGTGGCAAAATCAGCATTGCTAGTAGAATTCCTTTAAGAAGTGTGTCTGATTTAGCAATGGCTTACACACCTGGAGTTGGTCGAATTTGTACAGCGATCGCTCAAGATCCAGAGGAAGTTTACAAGCTAACCATAAAACAAAACACTGTTGCCATTGTTACCGATGGTAGCGCTGTTTTGGGTTTGGGAAATCTCGGCCCAGCTGCTGCTCTCCCAGTCATGGAAGGCAAAGCAATGCTATTCAAGGAATTTGCGGGGCTAGATGCTTTTCCCATCTGCCTTGCCACCCAAGATACAGATGAAATTATTCAGACAGTTAAGAATATCGCTCCGGTGTTTGGGGGTGTGAACTTAGAGGATATCGCTGCACCTCGCTGCTTTGAGATTGAAAAGAGATTGCGCCAAGAGTTAGATATCCCCGTTTTTCATGATGACCAGCATGGTACAGCAATTGTCACCTTGGCAGCGTTGTTCAATTCTCTAAAGCTGGTACAAAAGGCAATGGCGGAAATCCGCATCGTGATTAATGGTGCTGGGGCGGCTGGAGTGGCGATCGCTCGGTTACTGAGGAAAGCTGGGGCAGAAAAAATCTGGATGTGTGACTCTAAAGGGATTATCTCTACTAGTCGCACCGATTTGACAGAAGAAAAACTCGAATTTGCCGTGAAAGCTCAGGGTACATTAGCAGGTGCAATGCAAGGGGCAGATGTATTTATTGGAGTTAGCGCACCGGGAGTTTTGACACCAGAAATGGTGCAATCGATGGCGAAAGATCCAATTGTGTTTGCAATGGCAAATCCGATTCCAGAGATTCAACCAGAATTAATCAGTAAAGATGTAGCTGTCATCGCTACTGGTCGCAGTGATTACCCGAATCAAATCAATAACGTTTTAGCTTTTCCTGGGGTATTCCGTGGTGCTTTAGATTGTCGGGCCCAGACAATTACCACCACAATGTACCTAGAAGCTGCAAATGCGATCGCTTCTTTAGTCAAGCCTTCAGACTTGAATCGGGAACATATTATCCCTTCCGTCTTTGATGAGCGTGTCGTTACTGCTGTTGCTGCTGCTGTACAACAAGCAGCACGTCACGAAGGTATCGCTCGGAATTAATTAAAATAATGACTCTTGTGGGATAGGCATTTCGCCCGTCCCACAGCATATCCTTATATGCAATCTCCATAGGGAAATTGCCAAAACCAGCAAAGCATTTTGGGTACTCTCCATCATTTTATGATTTCGGTTGTACAGCTTGCCTAACAACTTGTTCGTCCAAACCTAATGCTTGGGCTATCTGTTCAATAGTCAATCCTAACGCCCATAGCTGAGGTATTGTTTCTAACTTGCCTTCTAGTTTGCCTTGTTCTTTACCCTCTTCTTTGCCTTCTTCTTTTCCCTCTGCAAAAACTTCTTGGTAAAATCTAGTTTGCTTTAACTCACTTAATCCGAACATTTTTCCCATCTCCTCCCGGCTCAAGCGCGGCAATTTGTAGATTAATATCGTTTCTATCAATTGTATAATTTCCCTCTGTTGGGCGGCATTGAAAATTTCTTTTCGGGCGCTGTTTACAATCTCTATAGCTTTCGTTGTTGCAGTTAATTCTGGTTCTATGATTAGTTTGACTGTCTCAATCCCGATTGATGATGTGGGAATTGAGCTTAACTCGTTCAGGTAAACGCGAGTCACTCGTTGTGAGTTAAGTAATTCTGCGTATCTGTCTGTATCTCCACTATCAACATTGCGATTGGGGAAGATGACAACACCACGCCAAGTGTTAGTTAATTCAGTCTTGTCGAGATAGTTAAATATCTCGGCGAATAAACGGGAATAAATTTTTTTATCGGGTTGAAATTGCACCTCAGCAAAATAAATGGGTAATTCTGGAGTATTGGGTAAAAATACACCATCAATTCTAAATGCCAGTTGTTTGACTTCGACTGAAGAAAATTGGTAAGCATTGGCCAGTGATGGCGGTTGGTTAATGAGTTCAAAGAAGGTGCTGGGGAAGCTTTGAAAGATGCGATAAAAGATACTGTCGGTTTTCACCCTAGTGATTTAGGCAAGTGGTTGGTTTTACAGTTGATGAGCATATTTTACAGTTTTGCGTAAGCCTAGCCCGCCAAAGGCATCGCTCATTATGATTGAGGACTGGCGAAACACTCGTCCCCATTTGGTGATTGGATTATAAATAAAGCAGAATCATCCAAAACACCATCACTTTGTCAACTGTTTGCAATGAAGTATCAAGTTGGGGACGAGTTTTTACGAGAACTGCCACTAATTTTGGCGGGGCCAATTTTAAAACATACTGAACTCGACTCAGTGACGGTATGGGTGGCACTGAAACAGTCTTGTCAGATAGAACTCAAGGTTTATGACACAACAAATGATGGTGAAGCACTAGGAAATTGCTTATTAGAGGGGCAACGCTCTACCATCGCTTTGGGCAAGTATCTTCACATTGCTGCTATAACGGCTCGGTCTACGGAAGGGTATCGTTTAGTTAATAACCGCATCTATGCATACGACCTGCAATTTACTGTTGCTGACCAAAGCTTGCAAACGCTGCAACAAGCATTATGCTCAAACTCCTCTTTGACAGTCAGCATCAGCTACTTTGAACATCAAAAACCAACCTTTGTTCTGCCGCCAAACCGTCTAGAAGATTTGCAAATTATCCATGCTTCCTGCCGTAAACCTCATGGTCATGGATTTGATGCACTGCCGATTCTCGACGGTTTGATTGAGGCAAAAGCAAATCAACCCCAACACCGTCCGCACCAGTTATTCCTCACCGGAGATCAAATTTACGGCGATGATGTAGCAGAACCATCTTTGTGGGTTGCCAGCACTCTTGGTGATGCCCTCTTGGGTTGGGAGGAACAACTTCCTGTGAATGGAGTATACTGCACTCCCCAGCAGCTACCCCCTGGAGAACGGGCTGATGTGGCGACAAATCAAGCTGGCTTAACCGCAGGATTACATAATAAACCTGAGAAAGTTAACAGTCATCTTTTCAGTCTCGGTGAATATTACGCTACTTATTTACTAGCTTGGTCGCCAGTGTGTTGGCCGGTCGCATTTCCCAAAGGACACCAAGTAACGCGTGAGAGCAAAGCCATCAAGAACTGGAACCGACAAGTCCGGCATTTGCGACAATTTATTTATACGCTTTGGAAAGTGCGCCGTGCCCTTGCCAATATTCCCATGTACACCATCTTTGATGACCATGATGTTACTGATGACTGGAATTTAAACCAAGCTTGGTGTTTGCGAGTTCTGGGACATCCTTTGGGACGAAGAATAGTCCAAAATGCATTGTTAGCTTACACGGTGTTTCAGGGTTGGGGCAATACGCCTGAGCAATTTGCAGAAGGTCAATCTGGTGAAAAGCTGTTAGCGGCTGCACAAGCTTGGTCAGTTTCTCAAGGGAGAGATGCAAAGGCTAATGAGGCGATCGCTCGCTATGTAGGTATGCCAGCCAACGATCCCCACACAAACTTACCTATTTTAGTCCGAGATGGTGCAGTATTCATTCTGGATCGACATCCTGAAGCAATCACTTGGAACTACATAGTCAGGAGCAATTGCCATGAAGTAATTGTGCTGGATACACGGACTTGGCGCGGTTATCCAGCCGATCAAAAAGCGATCGCGCCGCCCATGCTGCTGTGTCCAAAAGCCTTTGAGCAACAACTAGTTTTACCTTTACAAGAAATAGTTGAACAAACTCAGATTCAAACTACATTTGTGATTGCGCCCACAAATGTATTTGGATTACAAGTGATTGATTGGATTCATCATTGGCAGTTACAACAGGAGAAAGTTTTTTCAACAGATGTTGGAGATGCCTGGAACATTAATACTGAAGCACTGGCGAAATTTCTAACTACCTTGTTTGAAGAACGTCAACAAGTGATTATTCTATCTGGGGATATCCACTACAGTTCTGTTGCTCACTTGTCTTATGCACGCACTCATTCCAAATTACAGTCTGTCTTAGTGCAGTTAACCGCTAGTGCATTGAAGAATGAAGAGATTTTGACGCGGCTCATTCATACACGATTGAAACATTGGCTACTACCAGAAAAGGTGCGTCATTGGATAGGTTGGATTAATCCACCCAATATGGTAGAAGTTTCAGAGAAACAATTAGACCATAATCGCCACATGCTAACTAACTCTGAGTGGCATTGTGTGCTGGAGTGGATACCTCGAAACAGCGTTCAGACTTCTCGCTTCAAAGCAGATATCTCATCATTGATAGCTCCCTGGAAACGTGCCGAAAATGCTAAATGGAAATGGTTACAACCCCTGATGTTTTGGAAATTTCGTTGGGTTCAAGAGGGGCGAGAAGTAGTTGGATTTAATAATTTAGGTCTGGTTCACTTTGAGTTAGCAGATGGGAGTAGTTATTGCAAAGTTATTCAAGATTTGTACTGGTTTTCTTCTTGGTATCCAACTCAAGTTGTTTACAGCCGTTTTGAGAGCCAGTTAACACCTAATAAGTCCTTGTTAAGATGATCCTGGAAGATCCCCCCAACGCCCCGATAAATTGCTACGTAAGATGGGATTATCCACTGTTTTTGCCTCTTGAAAATCCTCTGTACCTACTTTACATCCCACTTGTGTATACACGGTAGCCTTTTTAAGGCGGGTTAGAGGGGATCTAAAATCTAGATGGTACATCGAAAAATTTTGAAATGCTTATCAGACTGGGCTTTCACGTTAAGTTTACACCAATGGGCAGTGCCGTGCCCCTACGGATGTACCTCACGTAAACGAGAACCGCTATATTACATAGGGTTGCGATCGCAATAAGCTTAGAAGGATTGAATTTACCTTAACAGTGTTGTTGTTTTTTGAATAGTGACAACAGCAAACACACGAGTCCCATTACTACCAATGGCACTGAAGAAGCAGATTCTGGGACAGGCTGAGGGTTTTGCAGAGGCTGATAATTGATGAAATTTTCTTGAATTGGGCTAAGTGATGCCAAAAGTTGCTCAATATCGATAGATATATCAGTATCATTACCAACACTTTTAGAAGAGATGAGGCGGTTAAAGGTTTGGCTACTCGATTCATCAAAATTTTCTGTAAACCCAAGAAAATTTTGACCTATTTTACCTATAAGAGAGTCAATCAGATTGTTAACATCAGTCTTGATCCCTAGTGGGGATAACTGTAAACTGCTGAGATTATTGACGTTTCCAATTTTTGTATTATCAGTATTCGCTAACCAATTGCCATTACCAATAATTTCATTTCCACTGGTAAAAACCCAGTTACCATTACCAATAATTGTATTATTTGTACCAAAGTCCCAATTGCCGTTTCCAATGGTTGCGTTGTCACTGCCGAAGTGCCAATTACCATTACCTAATGTTGAATTATTACTTCCGTCGTCCCAATACCAGTTGCCGTTACCAAGAGTTGTATTACTCTTTCCAAATAGCCAGTTGCCATTACCGATGGTTGTGTTGTCATTATTAAAGTTCCAGTTACCATTCCCAATGGTTGCGCTGTCACTGCCATAATCCGAGTTAAAATTACCAATAGTTGCGTTATTATCACCAAAGTTCCTGTTACCATTACCAATCGGTGCGTTGCCCTCATTAAAGCGTTGGCTACCCGGATTAGATGTATTCCCACCGTTACTAAAGGGTATATTATTTCCATTACCAAGGACTTCTTTCAACGGATCGAAAGGTGATTGTTGAAGCAAACTTCCAGCACCTGCGATAGGATTACCACCGCCTGCAAATGGGTTGCTACCTCCTGCGATCGGATTACCACCACCTGCAAACGGATTACTGCCTCCTGCGATCGGATTACCACCGCCTGCAAAAGGATTACTGCCTCCTGCAAATGGATTACTACCGCCTGCAAATGGGTTTCCACCTCCTGCAAATGGATTACCACCGCCTGCAAATGGGTTGCTACCGCCTGCAAACGGGTTTCCACCTCCTGCGATCGGATTACCACCGCCTGCAAATGGGTTGCTACCTCCTGCGATCGGATTACCACCGCCTGCAAATGGGTTGCTACCTCCTGTGATCGGGTTTCCACCGCCTGCAAACGGGTTACTACCTCCTGCCAATGTGTTGTCAATATCTTTGAAAAAGTTATCACCCAAAATTAACTTTAATCGATCAAAGATTAATTGCTGAAGCCCACTGCCACCATCGCCTGCAAACGGGTTAATACCGCCACCTGCAATGGAGGAATTGTTACCGTTACCTAATAACAGATTGCTACCACCCGTCAACAGGCTGCCTTCAGCAGACAAACTGCCATTGGCAGCAAAGGAATTACCGTTATATGGGTTGCTAGCACCACCTACACTTAAGGGATTAACTCCACCATTAAGGGGATTGACAGCAGACTCTTCCATTGGTACTGATTATCCTATTTTTAGTTAAAAAATTATGGGCTATTTAGCACTTTTGATACCAATTATGAATTTGCTAAACACAAAATCTCTCTAAAATAAAGGCTTTAATTATCTGACTGTCAAAGTAACAGAAAATATTGCCTAAATCCTTATCTGTAAAGAGTTACAGGGCGTAAAATAGCACACTAGTACATAAGGCACATCATTGATAATACACGCTTTTCAGCTTTATCGGATGGTATGTTTATTTGCGCCAAGCTGTACTAGCATACTATGTACTGAAGAACTCATTATTGTTCTCCTCTTATCTGCTGATTCTCGCAAGAATTCTATTAAGCGAACGGAATTTATCGACCACCAAATGGGTTAGCGCCACCGGCACCGCCACCAAATGGGTTATTAGCACCACCGGCACCGCCACCAAATGGGTTATTAGCACCACCGGCACCGTCACCAAATGGGTTATTAGCGCTACCGGCACCGCCAGCAAATGGGTTACTTCCACTGGTACCGCCAGCAAATGGGTTACCGCCACCGACACCGCCATCGGCACCAAATGGGTTACCGCCACCGGCACCGCCACCCAGTTCTTTGTCAAGCCTTGAGTCAATTAGCTTGTCAATAGTAGCCCTCAAAGTGAACCCGTCCGGTATTTCAGTTGTGCTAATACCATAGGTCTGGCTACTAGCACCAGTCAAAGGATCTCTGCCTGCGGGTGAGTTACCACCACCGCCTGCGGATGGGTTGCCGCCTGTGTTGCCGCCTGCGGGTGAGTTACCACCACCGCCTGCGGATGGGTTTGATGGGTTTACACCGCCTGCAAAGATATTCCAGAAGTTGTCACCAGCGAAAGGATTACCACCATAGGGTAAATCAGGCTGACTGCCACCGCTGCTAGCACCAGCAGCACCACCAGCAGCACCGCCACCAAATGGGCTACCGCCACCTTCTCCATCACCAACACCACTGAATATCTTGGGGAGGTCTTTCTCAGGGACAACTTCTTTCAAGCGACCGAAAGGTGATTGTCCAAATTGTCCAATCGCATCGTTCCCGCTAGTAGAGGACTGACCGCTACCACTCTTACTCATATCTTCTGCCATTAGGATTAATCCTCGCTATTGTTTGGATAAAAATCTTGCTAGCATCGCAACATAAAATAGACAGAAATTAAGTTTAGTTCATGACTTATTTGCTGTATTTTTGTTAGCAAAACTAGTTGGTAGCTATTAGATTATTTGGTTATCTTTAATTAGGTGTAGATAATCAATTTTTAATCAATGCCACTTCACACTTACAATCTATGTGATTTAATTTTGAAGGGCAATGAAAAATATTTTGATATATTTATCAAACTTGTAGATACTTCTAGACAATAATTTGAAAAAGTTAACTTAGATGTATGTATAATAAAATTTAATTTGGTTTAAAGACTATATTGCAATGAAGAATCTTTTGATAAATTTGCCAATTTTTTAGATATTTAATTAATCTGCATTTATCCGAAATTCTATCACTTTTATCTTAGATTAAGTAAGTCGGTGAGAATAACTTAAACTATATCAACTAATGTTAAATACATTGAAATTACTTCGTAGTAAAGGCTTCAACCCTCACTACAAACCTTTAATTATTTACGCCACTTACTTATACCGCGAGACTGATAATAAATAACACCGTTACTGTTACCCCACAATAGGTTGCATCAGATTAGCACCACTACGAAGTGCCTTGAAAAAAGGTTCGTGCAGCGATTACTTCAGATAAATCAGCAAATTCAATCCCGGAATTGTGCGGGAAAGTGTCCACAAAACGAGAGTGATGTAAATTAAACCTAAACTCCATTGATACCAAGCAAGTGCAGAAATGATGCCAGGTAGGTGTTCGTCTCGCAGGCGAATGTCGTTAAATCCTAATTTAACTAGGTTGTTAAGACTAAAATCATAGTAGTTGAGCCAGTTCCAACGGCGATCGCACAACAGAGGCATATATCGTTCCCGAAATGTCTGATTCCTTGGTATCACTGGCAAACGTCCAATCAGCAACCGTAACTGGCGAAATGTGCCGTCTTCTGTGAAGTAAGAAACGTCCATTAAATCGTGATAACGGCCTTGTTGGTAAAGCCGAATCAATAAAGCCATTGGGATGGGGACAATAATAATTAAAAGACAACCCAATGTCAGCCAAGGTTGTTGAGCATTGCGAAAGATGGCTAGTAAGCTGAAGGATTCTAAAACGCTAAAACTCACTAATATTGAAATGGTTTCGTAGGATGTGGGAATAATTGGTACGGGATGCAGCCGACGATAGCGATCCACTAACCAAAACAGTAAGCCGAAATAAGCGATCGCAACTCCTCCCACACCAAACACTAACCAAAAATTTGTACCATAGCCACTCAACAACAGCAGTACACTCAACCCCAAGCAACTCCAAGCTTGCAGTAACCACCCAACGATAGAAAGGGGTTCGCCAACAATTAAGCGATCGCTCAGTTGTGTGTATTTTTCTAAATCGATGTCTGCTAAGGTGAGTAACTCATTGCTACTGCGAAATGATTTTATCAGACGACGCTGGGCGATCGCTTCGGCTTGAGTTGCAGAAAAACCCAGATTAATCAAACTTGCGACGGATGCACTATTAATATTTGTAGCTGTCAAACGGCGACTCATTTCTACTAATCGCAGTTGTTGTTTTGTGTATTCCAGTTCGTTAGCATCGGCAACTTGTTGTTGTTGACGGAAATTTTGCCCCAAATTCCGCAATATGTTTTCATTACCTTGCAATGTAGGGATGCAAAACATTTTACCAATCTGACCAGGATTACCTAAAATTTTCGCTTGATTAGAGTTAAAAGTTAAACCAGGTACGCTTAAACAAGCTTCTGGAGAAAACCTCGCATCGCTAAAATCTGCTTGGTTAAGAATGCTCGCCCCTTGCAAATTCACCGATTGATTAAACTCCACTTCTCGAAATGTCACAGCTTGCTCAAAAGTTGCATCTGTTAAAAGGAGGAACTGATTAAAATTTGCTTTAGTAAACTGGGCTTGATTCGCAAAGTGGACATCAGAAAAATCAGCATTCTCTTGCCACTGCCCACTATTGAATTTAGCCAATTGCTTAAAAGTTGCTTGGTTAAAGTTGGCAGTCTTTTCAAAGATACTGCCTTGAAAATCAGCGAGTTCTTGGAATTGAGTTTGTTTAAAATTAGCTTTGTCAAAAAAAATACTGCCCTGGAAATTGCTTGGTTGCTTGAATTTAGCACCGCTAAAGCTGACAGGACGACCAAATCGGGTTTCAGCCCAATTAGAAGATTGGAGAAAAGTTGCACCTTGGGCATCCACAGACTGAAGAAAGAATGTATTAGAGAGCCTCATTTCGCCATTGAAACGAGTTTGCACGAGTGTCAGGACACCACGAAAGACGGCAATTTCAATCGATGGAGTTGACTTTGTTCCTAAGAGCGATCGACAATCTTTGGAGTTCGTGAGTGATTCCAGACAAACGAAGCGCAAACGCTCTAGTTCTTCTTGTTCGGTAGTGGTGAAAATCGCAGCAATGGCTTGGGCGTACAAGGGTGTTCTTAAACCCAAATCGCTGCCCACGAAATCCCCCAAAATTAGGGCATAGCTGAGGTCTAAACCCAGAGGTTTTGCACCTAATCCTTTTCGCAGCAGTTGGTAAAAAGCATCACGAAAGCTAGCGTTTTCTGGGCGCAAATCAATCACCATCTTCTGCAAATCTACCGTCAAATTGCCTTCGCGGAGTGTGGGTGTGCGTAGACGTTCTTGTAATAATTCCAGAGTTAAGGGTGTGCGTTCTGGTTGTGTTTGTGCTGCTGAAGTAGGTAGGGGGAGGAGGAGAAGTAAAACACAAAGGAACGCAAAGGGAAGCGCAGAGGTACGCAGAGAGAGCTTTCTGGGTATCTTTGGGTTTAACCTCTGGGTGCATTTGTGTTTAAAAAATAAATTATGCAAATTGTTCGATCAATCGTCGCTAATGAGTAGAACAATTTTACCTGTCACAGAACCGCTTTCAATTAGTTGGTGCGCCTTAGCCGCTTCTTCTAAAGGGAATTTGTGGCTAACATGGATTTTTAATTTGCTTTCATCGATCCAAGTGGCACATTGTTTGAGAATTTCTGCATGGTGCTGGAGGCTTTCTTCTAATCCTAGCAACGCTGGTGTGAGCATTAATTCTAAACCAATGCGGAGATTGCGTTGTCTAGCAGTTTTCCAAACAGTATTAGCATCTGGTTCGAGAATCGTCACAATATCACCATAGACTCGCACTGCGGGGAAAGTTTTGTGAAAGGTTTCGCCGCCTATGGTATCAAAAGCCAAGTCTACGCCTTCGCCGTTAGTCCAATCTAATGCTGCTTGTACAAAGTCTGTTTGTTTGTAAAAAACTACATGATCTGCACCTAGTTGTTTGACGAAATTAGCTTTTTCTTCAGAACCCACTGTGGTAGAAACAGTAGCACCTTTGAGTTTCGCTAATTGAATTGCTACATGCCCGACACCACCAGCACCCGCATGAATCAAAACTCTTTCCCCAGGTTCCAATCGTCCCCGTTCGTATAAAGCTTCCCAGGCTGTGATTAAGACTAAAGGTGCTGCTGCGGCTTCGGCAAAAGAGATAGACGCGGGTTTACGTGCCACAAACCGCTCATCCACAACGGTATATTCAGCATAATTACCTTGGTGTGCGCCCAATCCGCCATAGCAAAAATATACCTCATCGCCTGTGCGAAAACGCTGAACCCCAGCACCCACTGCTTCGACTATACCAGCACCATCACATCCTAATATTGTCGGTGTGCGATCGGGGTAGAAAGTGCCTCGGCTACGAAGTTTAGTGTCAATGGGGTTAATGCCAGCCGCCACCAAACGCACTAAAAGTTCAGTATTTCCTACAGGAACAGCAGGGTTTGGCACTTCTTGTAGTTGCAGAACTTCGGGACTGCCAGCTGCTGTCATCAAGACTGCTTTCACAACTCTTTCCTCCTGGCTTTAGATGCACGTTCATTTGCAACTTTAGCGCAAGAGGGTGGACACAAAGTTATGTCTGAGGGAAAACTGCGATGTTTGACAACAAGGAGCATATGTAAAGGTAGATATGAAAAAAGTCAAGTATTTATCCATTTGCTGAAATAAAACTAAATATTCCGAAACATAGCTATAATAAAAGATATACAGCGACAACGCTACTCGTTGCGAAGCAGCCAATATGGATGCCGGCCAAGTTTTAAGCCGATATGCTTAGACAGATTTGAAATGAATCACCCTAAGGACGAATCTAAGAAGGGCAAAAATGCCTGATGCCAGAATGCACAATAATCACTTAAATTCTGCTAAGTAATTTAGTTAATACACGACAAGAATTGCTTGTCAAATCAATAAAACAATAGAGAGAACATCATGAAAACCGATTTTGATTATCCCAACAAAAATTTGCTTGGAACAGTCGTTTTTAGACCTAGTTTTAACAACTTTGAGAAAATTAATGCCAATCAAGCTTGGTCATTATTTTTCACTGCTGGTAAAGAAGACAAGGTGCTAGGACAAGAACCTGAATTAGGCAGATTTTTTACATACTTCTTAATCGCTCTTGGAGTAACCGGAACTCTTTGGGCAACCTACTTTAATATTTCTGTGTAGGTTGGCTACTAACTAAAATCCGGAGACGGTGATTAGAAAGCCTGAATTTGGATTCTGGGGATTCAACATATCAAACACTCTAGCTTGGAGCGATCGCAAACACGCTTGGAAGTGCCTAATTTTTCGTTCTCACATAACCTAACCTTTCAAGTCAGCATCTAAAAGAACTGATGTAGATACCTGGAATCCTGATCAAGCTAACTTAATTTCATTTTTTTTCAAGGAGTCTACGTTACTCCAAGACATCTAGGTAGTATCTAGCTCCTTGTTTTCGCCCTCAATTAATACAAAATCCAAAGATGAATCAGCCCATGAAATTATCATTAGAGCAAGAATTTAATATCCGTTGCTTTGCCGACAAAGTGCAACATATGTCTCATGAACAAGCTCAAGAATTTTTGCTTGTGCTGTATGAGCAGATGATGATTCGGGAAAAGACTTTCCAGGAATTGCTCAAACAGGAATGGAGATTGGATTTAGGCACAGTCTCTGGGTAAAGTAGTGAAGTGATTACAGAACGCGTTATTGATTTGTGGTTAGCAACAAAAAAAACCGTGAAACATACTGTTTCACGGTTTTCTGTGTGGTGTAAGGAGCTTAACTATATATCATGATAAAGTAACTGCCCAACAACAACGCACTCGTAACAATTTTGGTAACAGACTTTTATGGCGATGACACTCTCAAGCGTAAGGTGTGATCAGATTACAGGCTGCTAGCTCAAACTATATTGACTCGTTTTAATTTTATCTTTTAGTTCACCTTAGAGCAAAGCACCACCACAACTAGAACCACATCCAGCAGTACAACCATAGCAATAAGCAGCAGTTTGTATCTCACTAATTAAGTCTAAACTGTCGGCTTCTAACAGTTTGCTAACTGACAAGACTTCACCATTGCGATTTTTCGCAGGTAAATTCATCATTTGGTTAAAGTCGCAATCATATACATTGCCCAGATAGTCAATCGAAAGTTCATCACGGCACATTAAATGTTCAACTGTATCGGGATTAAAATGCGACTCTAAAAACTGCAAATAACTGGTGTACAGTTTTCTGCGTTCTAAATGCATCTTGGTTCTACCAACTGGTAGGTTGGTAATGGTGAAGAGGTTGCTAAATACAATATTAAAATGTTCTTGCAAGAACATTTTGTAATCTCGTTCTAGGTTGATCTGTTCGGGAGCTAAGGAAAATTTTTCATCCGTGGGCAACTGGGGATTAAATATCAAGTCCAAAATTAAATTTGGCTCTTTACCATAACCAAGTTGGTTAAGCCACTGCAAAGCTTTGACTGAACTATCAAAAACACCAGCACCACGCATTTTATCAACATTATCTGCTAAGTAGCAGGGTAGAGAAGCTACAACTCTTATTTGATGTTGAGCAAAGTATTCTGGTAAATCAGCGAATCCATCTTCAAAATAAATGGTCAAATTAGATCGGACAATCACCTGCTTACCAGTTGCTCTTGCTGCTTCAACCAATGGCTTAAATCCATAATTCATTTCTGGTGCGCCACCAGTCAAATCTACAATTTTAATTTCGGGAAATTTATGGATTAGCGAAATCAATTGTTCGCAAATTTCAGGAGAAAGTTCTTCTGTACGTTTTGGCCCAGCTTCGACATGACAGTGTGTACAGGCAAGGTTACAACGCTTACCTAGATTAATTTGTAAAACAGTGATTTCCTTTTTTGTCAAAGGAGAATTGAGTTTATTTCTAAATGGTGTGACTGTTGAACCTAGTGTAGATTTTGATTGAAGTTGCATGATTTATTATTTCTAAAACCAAAATATATTTATTTTTTAACCTTGTAATAATCTGTAGGTTATTCCACTAATAATTGCAGCAGTAGGCAGGGTTAAAATCCATGATAATAATATCTGATAAAAAACACGCATATTGGATTTTTTACCAGTCAATCCAACTCCAAAAATAGAACCAACTGAAACGTGAGTTGTGGAAACTGGAAGCCCAAACCAACTAGCTGCAATGACTAGAACTCCAGTTACTATATTTGCTGATAAGCCTTGAGTATGATTCATTGAGGTAATCTTTTCACTCATGGTGACAGCAACTTTTTGGGAGTTGAGTAAACCGCCGAGTGCCATTGCGATCGCAATCGTGATCATTCCTCCCTGAATCGAAAAATACTCAATAACTAGAATGAGTGAGAAAATCTTGGGAGTATCATTTAATCCTCTAGCAAAACTGACAATTCCAGCGCTGAGAAAATGGCAAGTATCAATCATTTTCTGATTGACTGCTAGGTTCCATTTAGAATTGATATAGCCAGATAAGCTATAAATTCCTGCTCCCAAGGGAATAGCAATGATTGGACTGAGTAATAAAGGCAAAATAAAGGAAGTTCCCAAAGCTGCAAAATTAACTTTGAGTCCGATCGCAACTAATCCAGCCCCAACTAGCGCACCTGTTAAACTGTGAGTTGTGGAAATGGGAAACCCCATGAAGGTGGCTATGAGCACAGTTAAACCAGCAGCGATCGCAACTGCCAGATGAAACTCCGGTGCATTAGCGATCGCATCAGGCACTAGTCCTTTCCCAGAGAAGTTTTTAATTAGTGTACTTGCCAGAAAAGTGGCAGCAATTGCACCAGCGAAAGTTGTAAACGTTGCCCACAGAATTGCTGTTTGATAGCTGCTAGTTCGGCTACCAAACAACGTTGCTACCCCTTTAAAGTTGTCATTCGCACCATTGGAATATCCTAAAAAAAGCGTGGCAATAAATAGACTAATTAACAACATTTTGGGGTTTATAAATTAACAGCAACCACCACCGCTATAGTGCCAGGTTGAATTTGTAATAATTATTTCTGCTGGCTTGATAGCCGCAAGTTTAGCAGCGGTTTTATCACATACGGCTGCGGGAATGCCTAGCTGGAGTAGATGGCCTGCTGAGTCATCGAAGAAGGGTTCCAAGCCAGCATAAACCGCTGTTTTCCCAGTAAAGATACAAGCGCCATCTTCTGGAATAGCAACTTTAAAGGATACAGAATCTAGGCTTTCTAAAAGTAGATGTTCTTCTAAATTATAAGTCTGGGAATCTAGTAGACGGTAAGGACGACGGGCGCGAATTTCAACTTGACCAAAGCCAGCATTTGTAATCCGTTCAGTATACTCTTCATAGGTGAGTGCGCCTGATAAACACATGGCTCTCAGTCGTTCATCTTGTTGAAGATGCGCTGGAATTTGACTAGTGGCAATTGGATCGCTCATCTGCAACCGTCCACCTGGTTTTAATACTTGATACGCTTCTTTTAAAGCACGGGTTAAATCTTCTGGTTCAAAGATGTTGAAAAGGCAGTTTTGCGCCACGATATCAACAGTGGCATCAGCAACGGGTAAGTTAAAAGCATCGCCTTCGCGGATTTCTACAAAATTGGTGTCAAACCACGGGTTTTCTTGAGCAGCAATTTCCAGATTGCGTGCGGCCGCTTCCCGCATGGCCTCAACCGGTTCAACGGCAATTACAGCGCCTGCATAACGGGAAAAATAAGCAAATTGCAACGCTTCTAAGCCGCCGCCAACACCCACATACAGCACAGTAGGTTGGTTTCCTAGTTCAGTGGGGTGAACGGTAGTGCCACAACCATAGTTCATTTCCTGCATTGGCAAAGGAATTTTCAAGCCTGGTAGTTGCAGGGGTGTACTTTGTACACAACAAAGTCCAACTTGCGGGGTTTCGGCAACTTCGCGGTAGAATTGCGCTGCTGTTTCTAGATAGGTCATGCAGTTTTAGAAGATTTTAGATGATGATAGCTTTGTGCATCCTAATATAATTAACCCTAAGTTGGATGAGTTTTTACTCAGATTGCCAAAAACCCCAAATCTTTCTAAATTAGAAAACTTTGGGGTTTTACCGTTATTTGAATTGGAAAAAGAACAAGAAGCTAGGGGAGATTAGGGAAATTAGGGAGATGAGGAAGCAGAGGGAGAATGACTTATGCCCCATCCCCCATGCTCCATGCCCCATCCCCAATTCAATCATGCAATGTGTAACCGACACCACTCACAGTTTGAATGAGGCATTTTTCGTTATTAGCTTCAAGTTTCAGACGTAGGTAGCGCATCTGAAGTTCAATGATATTGGCATCGCCCATGAAGCCGTCACCCCAGACTTCTTGTAAAATGCGATCGCACGTAATTACCTGTCGCGGATGGGCCAGTAAATATTCTAGTAAGTCAAATTCCTTGGCAGTTAACTCAATTAACCGCTGATCTCGGTACACTTGGCGCGTGCGACGATTTAAACTCAGACCTTCAAATTCTAAAACATCTGCGCCGTCTACTTGGCGGCTTCTTCGCAGGTGTGCGCCAACTCTAGCTAATAATTCATCAACACTGAAGGGTTTAACGAGGTAATCATCAGCACCAGCGTCTAAGCCTGCAATGCGATCGCTCACTTCATCTTTGACGGTTAATAAGATTATTGGTACTTTATCACCAAGACTTCGCAAGTGGCGACAAATTTCCAACCCCGATAAACCTGGCAACATCCAGTCTAAAATTACTAAATCTAGATGTAACTTACGCACTGCGGTGAGTGCAGTTAATCCATCGTAGGCAATACTGACTTGATAGCCTTCATAATTCAATTCCAATTCGACAAATCGTGCCAGTTTGACTTCATCTTCAACCAGTAAGATGTGCGTCATGATAATGTTAATGATTTAAGCAGGGTACGGTAAGCAAAAATACGGTCTGGAAACACTGTCTTCGTGGTGCCAGCTACTTAAAATAGCTAAACATCTAAATTAGGTGTACGTTAGCTTAGTATAAACCTGGGTAAGTAACAACCGTAAATCTGCAATTACCGATCGCTCCTTGATCAAATAACAAGTCAACTGGCTATAGGACTCATATTTGATTGCGTGAAAAAATTCAGTGTAACTCAAAGAGGCTTCTTGTCTATTGCCTATTGCCTATTGCCTTCCTACGCAAATAATTTCAGAAATAAAATCGCATCGCTATATTAGCAATAAGCTGTGACATCTTCACCGCATTCATCGGCTAGATAACAGAGCGCTTTAAAACGCAAACCCACTACTTCCTCGTATAGGGGATTTAATTTACACATCGGAGGAATGTGAAATAGCTTACGGCTAAAGAGCGTGATATCTCGTTCAAAGGGACATTGAGCAGGAATAGCTTTACACAGAAAATGAGCTAATTTGGAGTTATGAATTTCTATGGTTTCCAACCACTCGCGGACTGGATGCAGTAGATCATTGTGTAACCGGGTTTGAATAAAGCTTGTCATAATGTTTCACCTTAATAGTTTCAAGCTAAATTGAGTTTGTTCTATTTGAACCGCTATAAATATATACGGTTAGGTTCTATAGTTTTATGCACTTATTACTCGTTCTTTAGTTCTCTACAGAAATAGAATGAGTCTCTAAGCACACTGTTAACTACAGATTCGATTGCCAAGATTCCGGATGATTGATACCATTACCAAAAATTTTTGCAACAAACAAATGAATCGCCTGTAAGAGCTTATACCTGTATGTCCCTACCAACGTATTTTTAACAAGAATTTCGTGAAATGTTATTGTGCCAAACGCTAGGCTAGATATTGCTAGACTGCAAAGCTATAAACAACTTCTTGGAGGCGCAGCTAAACTTACCCTAAAAAAGCAATGAGCTTCAGGGAAACTGCGGAAACTAATGACTAATGACTTTTTTAACAACAAAAAGTTCCTTTTTGACCGCTGGGCACCAAGTTACGACTGGCTATTTCCCTCAGTATTTTACAGAGCCATTCACAAACGGTTGCTGGAATACGTCGATTTACCAAAGCCAGCAAATGTACTTGATATAGGCTGTGGTACTGGACGCTTACTTGAGCGCCTCGCTACTGAGTTTCCCGACCTGCAAGGCACCGGATTGGATTTATCTAGTAATATGTTGCGGGTAGCAAGACAAAGCAACCGCCACCGTCCACGCTTAATTTATATCGAGGGGAAAGCTGAGTCTCTTCCATTTGCTGATGGTCAATTTGATGCTGTTTTCAGCACTATCAGCTTCTTGCACTATTTGGAACCTAAACAGGTGGTTAGTGAGATAGCACGGGTACTTTCTCCCGGTGGACGCTTCTACTTGGTTGATATTACCTCTAAAAAAGAGACAGAACCTCAAGTATTGCCAATCTCTCCCCGTGGAATTAGACTCTACAGCCCAAATCAACGTCAACTTCTTGGCTCCTCTGCTAGGCTGTTGTGTTTGAATCACCACTATTTACTAGGGCCTGTCTTACTAACGATTTTTGCTAAACCTCAGATTTGAAAATGGGGAAT
Source organism: Nostoc sp. UHCC 0251 (assembly GCF_034932245.1). Taxonomy (NCBI): domain Bacteria; kingdom Bacillati; phylum Cyanobacteriota; class Cyanophyceae; order Nostocales; family Nostocaceae; genus Nostoc; species Nostoc sp. UHCC 0251. Next base: position 677 of record NZ_JAYGHD010000001.1, on the reverse strand, counting down.
GGGGGAAAGTAAAGGGTTGGGAACAGCTTGTATCAAGCCTTTTTTTGCGAATCTTAATTACGAATTACGAATTACGAATTACGAATTACCTCGATGTTCCATGAACACCACAGGAACTCTCAGCAGTTTTTTAGCTAATTGCGAAAATCTAAATTTACTCTTGAGCGTAGATAAGTCGCTTGTCCTGGGAAACTGTGGCAAGTCTTCAAAAGATATTGGCACAAAACCAAAGCGACTGTAAAACTGCGCCAATCGTTCACCTAAACATTCAAGATAAAGTGGTTGCGTTGCTGTATTAATCAAATGTTGCGTTAGCAAAGTACCCAAACCGCGACCTCTCCAAGCTGACGCAACGACCAAACTACCAAGTTCTTGCGCCTCTGAGAAATTACGTAGCTGTCCACAAGCTACCAGATTGCAATCACATTCAATTACCCAAAATTGTTGCCAATTTAATTGGCTTGGGTCGAGTTTCGCTGAAAACACCAGCAATCGAATCGACCACTTATCCGCAGAGGTTGCCTTGCGAAGGATACATCCAGATGGTAACGATAGATTGCTCTGATTCATTGAATTACACAATGATTAGTTTGTATCACAATCATCACATCATATTATTCACCTATAGGACTAGTATTTGATTTATGAAAAAATCTAAGTATATGTAGGGGAGCCAG